>JALYTR010000505.1 GCA_030854165.1 Pseudomonadota bacterium
CCATGCCGCGGGCGCCCGAGGCCGCGGCCAGAATGCGCACCAGTTCGGTGCGCACCTCGCCCTCCTCGTGAGTGTCGGGATCGGCCATGATCTCGAAGGCGACGGTCTGCAGGGCGTCGCCGGCCAGGACCGCGGTCGCCTCGTCATAGGCGATATGGACGGTGGGACGGCCACGCCGTAGGTCGTCGTCGTCCATGCACGGCAGGTCGTCATGGACCAGGCTGTAGGCGTGGATGCATTCCAGGGCGCAGGCGGCGCGCAGCACCGAGCGCTCGGCCAGGCCGAACAGGCGGCCGGTCTCCAGTGCGAAGAAGGGGCGCAGACGCTTTCCCGGCCCCAGGGCCGCGTAGCGCATGGCCTCGGTGAGCCGCGCCTCGGGCCCCTCGGCGCGCGGCAGGAGTTCGTCGAGGGCGACGGTGAGCAGATCGGCCGCCTCGGCCATGCGGCGGGCGAGGGTGGGTTGGGCGACCGCGCTCACGGGAACTCGGCTGGCTCGACGCCTACCGGACCGGCCGGACCCATGACGATCCTTTCCACCCGAAGCTGGGCGGCCTTCAGCCTGGCCTCGCAATGAGCCTTGAGCGCCGCGCCGCGCTCATAGACGGCGATCGAGCGCTCCAACTCGGCCTGACCGGATTCGAGCTCGGCCACGATGCGCTCGAGTTCGGCCAGGGCGGTCTCGAAGGAAAGGGTGGCGATGTCGGCGTCGTCGGTCATGGCGCCACCCTAGCCGAGGGGGCGCGGGGGGGGCAACGGGGGGGCGAGGTGGCTCTGTCAGCCGTTCGGAGAAGCCTAGGGCGTTGGCCGGTTGAGATGAAACATCCAACCCCTCCGTCATCGGCGGGCTTGTCCCGCCGATCCATGCCCCACTAGCCTGCCTTGGCCGCGTCCGGCGCGGCCATAGCCAAACATCGGGCATGGGTGGCCGGGACGGACGCCCAGCCATGACGGTCTATTGAGGGGTGATTCAACTTGGTCGTCCAATGTTCTACAGCCGCTTGCCATACACAACGAACCCGGATCGCTCGGCCATCGCGTCATAGAGCTTCATGGCCAAGAGATTTGTCTCGTGCGTCTGCCAATAGACGCGCGACGATCCGGCCGAGCGGGCGCGTTCATAGACGCCGTCGATGAGCGCGCGGCCGACGCCTTTCCCGCGGGACGCCTCGCTGGTGAACAGATCCTGCAGGTAGCAGGTCGGCTCGATCGCCGTGGTGCTGCGGTGAAAGAGGTAGTGCGTAAGGCCAACCATCTCCCCGTCCGCCTCCGCCACAAGCGCGTGCACCGGCTCGTAGGCGTCGAAGAAGCGCGCCCAGGTCATCTGGGTTACGGCGTCGGCCAGGGCGGTCGCGCCGGATCGGCCATAGAAGGCGTTGTAGCCGTCCCACAAGGCGCGCCATGGGTCGTAGTCCCCTCGTTCGACGGGACGGATAGCGAGCGAGCCGGACATCCTCACGGCGCGGCGGTCGGCGTGAGTTCGCGGCCGAAATAGTCGAGGATTGTCCGTGTGCGGTGCAGCAGATCGGCCTGGGTCCAGCCGGCGCGATGGCGAAGGCCGGGATAGAGCATGGTCTCGAAGGCGACCGCGTGGCCCTGAAGCCAGGCCATGACGCGGGTGGAGTTGTCGAAGGAGACGTTATCGTCGGCCATGCCATGGACGAGCATCAGCGTTCCGGGCTTGAGCGCCCCAAGCCGCGCGGTGACTTCGGCGGCGGCGTAGCCAACCGCGTTGTCCGCCGCCGTTCCCATGAACCGCTCGGTGTAGTGGGTGTCGTAGAGCGACCAGTCGGTGGGGGGCGCGCCCGCCACCCCCGCCGCGAACGGCGAATTCGGCGCGGTGAGCAGCATCAGGGTCATGTAGCCGCCGTTCGACCAGCCGGTGACGCCGATCCGCGCACCGTCCACGAATGGCAAGGACTTGAGATACTTCACGCCGGCCAGCTGGTCCTCGACCTCGAGGACGCCCATGCGCCGATCGATGGCGGTCTTGAAGGCCACCGAGCGGTTCGGCGTGCCGCGATTGTCGAGGCTGAACAGGATGTAGCCGGCCTCGAGATACAGCTGGTCGGCGGGGCTGGCCCAGGTCCTGG
>JALYTR010000123.1:0-3255 GCA_030854165.1 Pseudomonadota bacterium
CGGCGCGACCGGCCGGCCGTGGATCGCGGCGGCGATCGAATCGGCGCTGGTGGGCTGCGAAGTCCGCGAACCGGGGCGCCGCGAGCGCGCCCATATCGTCGCCGAACATCTGGACGCAAGCATCCGCTTCCATGGCGAGATGTCAGGGGTACGGCTGTTCCGCAAGCATCTTTCCGCCTACATCGCCGCCGCGCCTTGGCCCAGCGCGCCGGAGGCGCGGCGCGCGGCGCGCTCGCGCCTGTGTTGCCTGCAGTCACCACGGGAAATTCGCGACGCGCTCGGCGAGCTTTGGTCGCCGCAACCCTCCAGCCTCGCCGCGTGAATGCGGTTCAGAGCCGAAGCTAGTTGACCCGCGTCCAGGTCTGCGTCTGGCAAAGCGGCGCGACGATGCAGCCCTGGAGGCGCAGACGCCCGTCGCCGGTCAACTGGACGGCGCCTTTATAGGTTCCTCCGTCCTGTGGATTGTAAACCCAGCCGTCGCCCCAGCGGTTCGGCCCCAGGAAGCGCAGCTTCAGGATCAGCAGCCCGGCGATCGGCCGGCCGCGTAGGACCGCCTCCCGGTTGCGCGCGTCCTTCTGATCTGGAAAGGCCGTCAGGCGCGGTGAACTGACCACCCGCCCGCACACCGTCTCGCCGCACGGCTCGATGCGGATCGTGCTGCCGCCATCCACCGGCGTTTTCCATACGCCGACGATGCCGGGGCTGGGCGGGGCGGCGCCGGCCACGAGGGCCGCCATAGCGAGGGTGTATATCATCGGCGATCTCCGCGAGTGGCCTGGCAGATGTAAGGGTCGGGATCCATCATCATCCCGCCTTGCGGCCCAAGTTGGGCCTTCGTGAAATCACCATCCCCCGCGACAAGATCGGGGCGTCTGCGACCGATCGGCCACAAGAGGTGTTGAATTTCAGGCACAGTCAGCCTTAGACTCAGGCCCATGCCGATCGAGTCCAGCGTGATCCCGACGCCGTCCGCGTCCCGGACGGGCGACGTGCGTCTGGGGCTATTGATGGGCGGCGGCTATGCGCTGGCCGCCGCCTTCACCGCCGTCTCGGTGTTCCTCGGCTCCTCGCCCAATCTCAGCGGGGCGCTGGGACCGGCCAGTCCGCTGGTCCTCGCCTTCCTGGGCCTGGGTTTCCTGCTCATCGCGGCGCTCGGGTCATTTCTCGCTTGGCGGCTGCTGCGACTGTTCGGCGCCCAGTCCAGTGACGCGGGCGCCCGCCTGCACCTGCGATTTGTCGCCCTCTTCTCGCTGGCGGCCGTGGCGCCGGCGGTGATTGTCGCCCTGTTCTTCGGGGTCCTGGTCACCCGCGGGGTGGACAACTGGTTCAGCGCCCGGGTTCAGAGCGTGGTCGAAAACTCCGCCACCGTGGCCAGGTCCTATGTCGAGGAGCAGAAGAACTACATCGGGACCCATGTGGCGGTCATGGCCCGCCAGCTCGACCAGGCCGCGCCGACCCTTTCGGACACGCCGGTCGCGTTCGCCCATTTCCTGAAGGACATGGCGGCCGACAATGGCTTTTCGGCCGCCTATCTTATCGACCGGGAGGGCCGAGTGCTGGCCAGGGCCGAACCCCCAGGCGGGCCGCCATTGCTGATTCCACCACCTTCCACCTTCGCGGCGGCCGACGAAGGTGACGTGTCGGTCGGTCCCTTCGAATCGGTCGATCTCTTTCGCGCCATCTACAGATTGCGCGGCTACCCCGATGCTTATCTCTATGTGGTTCGTCCCGTCGATCGCGGCATTTTCCGCCATCTGCGCGAGACCGAGGCCTCACTGGCCGCCTATCGCGAAGCCAAGGTCCGCCGCGCCCGCATCCAGGCGGCGTTCGCCCTGAGCTACCTCGAGACGGTGCTGCTGGTCCTGATCGGCGCGGTCTGGCTGGGCATGGCGGCGGCCAACAGCATCGCCGCGCCGGTGGCCCGCCTGGTCCAGGCGGCCGGCCGGGTGGCCAGCGGCGATCTGACCGCGCGCGTCGACGCCGAGAACGACCCCGAGGAGATCGCCGTGCTGTCGCGCGCCTTCAATCGGATGACCCGCGATCTGCGAGAGCAGCAGGAGGCGTTGCGCGCCGCGCACGTGGACGTTGAATCCCGGCGGCTCTTCATGGAGACGGTGCTGTTTGGAGTGAGCGCCGGCGTGGTCGGGCTCGATCCGGGGGGCCGCGTCTCGGTAGTGAACCGTCAGGCCGCCAGACTATTGGCGTTGGCGACGCAGGACGCTCAGGGCCGCATGCTGGCCGACATCGCGCCGGAATTGCAGGTCGTGGCCGCGGGCGCCTCTCGCCAGGGCGGGGAAGCCGAGGCGGAGATCGACATCACCCGCGGCGGCGAATCACGACGGCTGCGGGTGCGCGCCAGCCATGGCGTCGAGGGCCTGGTGCTGACCTTCGATGACATCACCCGCCTGGTCGCCGCCCAGCGCAACGCCGCCTGGAAGGATGTCGCCCGCCGCATCGCCCATGAAATTAAGAATCCGCTCACCCCGATCCAGCTTTCGGCCGAGCGCCTGCGCCGCAAGTATCGCAAGGAGATCACCGGCGATCTTGAGACCTTCGACCGCTGCACCGACACGATCATCCGCCAGGTGGGGGACATCGGGCGCATGGTGGACGAATTTTCCGCCTTCGCGCGCATGCCCGCGCCGATGTTCGCCGCCCACGACGCGGCCGAACTGTTGCGCCAGGCCGTGTTCGCCCAGCGGGTCGCCGATCCGGAGGTCGCCGTCGAAATCCTCGATCCGGCCCGCGAGGCGACGCTCATTTGCGACGGGCGCATCGTCGGCCAGGCCCTGGCCAATGTGCTCAAGAACGCCGGCGAGGCCATCGTGGCGCGGCGGGCTGTCACGCCGGAGCCGCCGGGACAAATCCGCGCCCACCTGATCGTCCACGGCCAGAGCCTCGACTTCGAGATCGAGGACAATGGCGTCGGCCTGCCCGCCAAAGACCGCGGGCGACTGACCGAACCCTATGTCTCGACGCGCGAGAAGGGCACGGGCCTGGGCCTGGCCATCGTCAAGCGCATTCTCGAGGACCATGGCGGCGACCTCATCCTCGCCGACGCCGCCGATGGCCATGGCGCGCGGGTCGTCCTGACCTTCCCGTTTGGCCAATCCGTCCCGCGCGAGGCAGGACCCCAGAGCGATGAGTTGAAGGTGCGGGCATGACCGGTGACGTCCTGGTGGTCGATGACGAGGCCGATATCCGTGAGCTGGTGGCGGCCATCCTCGAGGACGACGGCTACGCAGTGCGCACCGC
>JALYTR010000123.1:3265-6734 GCA_030854165.1 Pseudomonadota bacterium
CTCGATATCTGGATGAAGGGGGGCGGCCTGGATGGGCTGGAGTTGCTGGATGTGGTCAAGGCTCTCGATCCCGATCTGCCGGTGATCATGATTTCCGGCCACGGCAACATCGAAACCGCGGTCAGCTCGATCAAGCGCGGGGCCTACGATTTTCTGGAAAAGCCGTTCAAGTCCGACCGCCTGGTCCTTCTGGTGGCGCGCGCCCTGGAGGCGGCGACCCTGCGGCGCGAGAATCAGCGGCTGCGCACCCAGGCCATCGTGCCCGACGGCATGGTCGGCGCTTCGCCGGCCGCCCAGCAGCTCCGCGCCATGATCGCCAAGGTGGCCCCGGCCAACAGCCGGGTGCTGATCAGCGGGCCGCCGGGTTCGGGCAAGGAGACGGCGGCGCGCCTGATCCACGCGGCGAGCCCCAGGGCGAAGGGCGAATTCGTGGCGATCAGCGCCGCCGGCATGAGCCCCGAGCGCATGGATCTCGAATTGTTCGGCGAGGAAGGGGAGGGGGGGCGTCCGCGGAAAATCGGCGTCTTTGAGCGCGCCCACGGCGGCACCCTCTATATCGACGATGTGGAAGGCATGCCGCGCGAAAGCCAGAGCCGCATCCTGCGCGTCCTGGTCGATCAGCGCTTTCGGCGGGTGGGCGGGGACCTCGACGTGCAGGTGGATGTGCGGGTGGTCTCATCCACCTCCCGCGATCTGCGCGAGGAAATCGCCGCCGGACGGCTTCGCGAGGACCTCTTCCATCGCCTCAACGTCGTGCCCCTGCGCGTGCCGGGCCTGGCCGAGCGCCGCGACGACATCCCCGAGCTGATCGGCTACTACATCGACCGCCTGAGCGTCGCCTCGGGCCTGCCCAAGCGGCGCCTCGCCGATGACGCCTACGCCACCCTTCAGGTGCAGTCCTGGCCCGGCAATGTGCGCCAGCTTCGCAACCTGGTGGAGAGAATCCTGATTCTTGCCGCCGGCGATCCCTCGCAGCCGATCACCGCCGAGATGCTGCCCGCCGATTCCACCGCCGCGCCGCACGCCGGAGGCCTGGGCGCCGAGCGGATCATCGCTCTGCCCTTGCGCGAGGCGCGCGAACTTTTCGAGCGGGAGTATCTGACCGCCCAGATCATGCGCTTCGGAGGTAACATCTCGCGCACCGCCACCTTCATCGGCATGGAGCGCTCCGCCCTGCATCGCAAGCTCAAGTCGCTGGGATTCGGCCCCGGCCGCGTCGAGGGCCCGGAGGCGGCCGAGAAGGATCGGACGCGCTGATGTCGCGCATCGCCTATGTCAACGGCCGCTTCGTTCCTCATGCCCAGGCGGTCGTCCACATCGAGGATCGCGGCTACCAACTCGCCGACGGCGTCTATGAGGTGTGGGCGGTGTTCGACGGGCGCCTGGCCGACGCCGCCGGTCACTTCACACGCCTCGCCCACAGCCTTGGGGAACTGCGCATCGCCGCGCCGATGAGCGATGCGGCGCTGAAGATCCTTCTGGCGGAGACCCTTCGCCGCAACCGGGTGACCGACGGCCTGGTCTATCTGCAGGTGACGCGCGGCGTGGCCCGCCGCGACCACGCCTTTCCCGATCCGCCGGTCGCCCCGAGCGTCGTGATCACCGCCAAGGCCGTGGATCACGCATCGGCCGAGGCGCGCGCCGCCAAGGGCGTAGCCGTGATCACCCTGCCGGAGTCGCGCTGGGCGCGATGCGACATCAAGACCGTGAATCTGCTCCCCAATGTGCTGGCCAAACAGGCGGCGCGCGAAGTGGGCGCCGCGGAGGCCTGGTTCGTCGATGACCTGGGTCTGATCACCGAGGGGGCGGCCAGCAACGCCTGGATCGTCGATGGCGAGGGCTCCCTGCGCACCCGCGATATCCAGGCCAACATCCTGCGCGGCGTGACGCGCGGATCACTTCTCGCCATCGCCGCGGCGGCCGGATTGACCCTGGAGGAACGCCCGTTCACCGTGGAGGAAGCCAGGCGCGCGCGCGAGGCCTTCATCACGGGGGCGGGAACCCTGGTCATGCCGGTGGTGCGGGTGGATGGGCGCGATCTCGGCGACGGGGCGCCCGGGCCGGTGGCGAAACGCCTAAGGGAACTCTATATCCAGGCGGCCCGTGGCGCGACTCAAGCGGATATTCTCGCATCCGATTGAAAAGTCGCGCCACAAATGTGTGGCTTTCGGGCAGCCCTCCGCCGATGTGATCCAATAATCAAAAAGGGAATTCAACCCGTGCCGAGCGAAAAGCGACCGAACCTGCAGGATGCGTTTCTGAACAGTGTCCGCCGCGACAAGACGCCCTTGACCCTGTTCCTGATCAACGGGGTGAAATTGCAGGGCGTGGTCAGTTGGTTCGACAATTTCTGCGTTCTCCTGCGCCGCGATGGCCAGGCCCAACTGGTCTACAAGCACGCCATCTCGACTATCATGCCCGCCCAGCCCGTGCAGCTCTACGAGCCGCCCATCGACGAAAACGGCGACGATTGAAGTCAAAATGCATCGATCGGCGCGCGCCCGCCCAGACCGCGCTCGTCATCCATCCAGACCGCGCGCGACATGACGCCGCCCGCGGCGCCGCCGCGCGATCTTCGGCCGCCGGGCTCGACGAAGCCGTCGGCCTGGCCGAGGCGCTCGACCTGCGGGTTGGCGAGCGCCTGGTCGTCCCCCTGCGCGCCGCCGCGCCGGCGACCCTGTTCGGCAAGGGCAAGGTGGCCGAGATCGCCACTCTATGCGAAATTGAATCCATCGACGTCGTGGTGGTCGATGGCGCCCTGACCCCCGTCCAGCAGCGCAACCTGGAACGGGCCTGGCAGGTCAAGGTGATCGACCGCACCGGACTCATCCTGGAAATCTTCGCCCGCCGCGCGCGCACCCGCGAGGGGCGCCTGCAGGTGGAGCTGGCCCGTCTCGACTATGAGCGCTCGCGCCTGGTCCGCACCTGGACCCACCTGGAGCGCCAGCGCGGCGGCTTCGGCTTCCTGGGCGGTCCGGGCGAGACGCAGATCGAGGCCGACCGGCGCCTTCTTCTCGAGCGCATCGTCAAGCTCAAGGGCGATCTGGCCGAGGTGCGTCGCACCCGCGGCCTTCAGCGGACGGCGCGGGGACGGGTCCCCTATCCCACCCTGGTTCTGGTCGGCTACACCAACGCCGGCAAGTCCACCCTGTTCAACGCCCTGACCCGCGCCAAGGTGGTGGCTAGGGACATGCTGTTCGCCACCCTCGATCCCACCCTGCGCCGGCTCGATCTGCCGGACGGCCGGCCGGCGGTGATTTCCGACACTGTCGGTTTCATCTCCGACCTTCCCCACGAACTAGTGGACGCCTTTCGCGCCACCCTCGATGAGGTGCGCGAGGCCGACGTCATCGTCCATGTGCGTGACATCGCCAGCCCCGATACGGACGCCCAATGCGCCGACGTCGAAAAGGTGCTGGCCGAGATCGGCATCGAGGCCGAGACCGGACGCCGCATCCTGGCGGTATGG
>JALYTR010000124.1 GCA_030854165.1 Pseudomonadota bacterium
GCATTCCTTCGAGGAATTCGATATGTTCGTCGAGCACCGCAGCCACGATTTCGGCATGGAAAAGCAACGCTTCCCCGGCGATGGGGTGGTCACTGGCTGGGGCACGGTCAACGGCCGCGTCGTCTACGTTTTCTCCAAGGATTTCACGGTGTTCGGCGGTTCTCTTTCAAAAGCGCACGCCGAGAAAATCGTCAAGGTCCAGGAGATGGCGGCCCGCAACGGGGCGCCGATCGTGGGCCTGTTCGACGCCGGCGGCGCGCGTATTCAGGAGGGCGTCGACTCGCTCGCGGGCTACGCCGACATCTTCCTCCAGAATGTCCTTTCCAGCGGCGTCATCCCGCAGATCAGCGTGATCATGGGTCCGTGCGCCGGCGGCGACGTTTATTCCCCGGCCATGACCGACTTCATCTTCATGGTGAAGGACACCGCCTACATGTACGTCACCGGTCCGGATGTCGTGAAAACCGTTATAAACGAGGATGTTAGTCACGAAGACTTGGGCGGCTACCGGGTCCACGCGTTGAAATCAGGGGTCGCGGACGGCGCCTTCGACAACGACCTGGAGGCGCTCACCCAGATCCGCCGCCTGATCGATTTCCTGCCGCTTTCCAACCGCGACCGGCCGCCGGCCCGCCAGACCTTCGACGATCCCGACCGCGCCGAGCCGTCCCTGGACACCCTGGTTCCGGCCAACCCCAACCAACCCTACGACATGAGGGAATTAATTCTTAAGGTCTCCGACGAGGCTGATTTCTTTGAAATATCACCGGACTTCGCCAAGAATATCATCACCGGATTTGCTCGTCTGGACGGCGAGACGATCGGCATCGTCGCCAATCAGCCGCAGGTGCTGGCCGGTGTTCTGGACATCGACGCCTCGCGAAAAGGGGCCCGGTTCGTGCGCTTCTGCGACGCCTTCTCTATTCCCATCGTCACCTTCGTGGACGTTCCGGGCTTCATGCCGGGGACCAAGCAGGAGCAGGGGGGCCTCATCAAGCATGGCGCCAAGCTGCTGTTCGCCTTCGCCGAGGCGACCGTGCCCAAGGTGACGGTCATCACCCGCAAGGCCTATGGCGGGGCGTTCGACGTGATGAGCTCCAAGAATATCCGCGGCGACTTCAACTACGCCTGGCCCACCGCCGAGATCGCCGTGATGGGACCCAAGCAGGCGGTGGAGATCATCTTCCGCGGCGACATCGGCGACGCGGAAAAGCTGAAGCTCCGCGAGGCCGAATACAAGGCCCACTTCGCCAATCCCTTCGTGGCAGCCTCGCGCGGCTACATCGACGATGTGATCATGCCGCACGGCACGCGGCGGCGCATCCTTCGGGCGCTGAAGAGCCTGAAGGAAAAGTCAGTCACCAACCCCTGGAAAAAGCACGACAATATCCCACTCTAGGGGAGGCGATCTCCCCGCCCCAGTGGATCGGGAAGCGGCTGGCCGCCCGGGACAAAGCTCAGGGAAACCGAATTGATGCAGTAGCGGTTGCGGGTCGGCGGAGGTCCGTCGGGGAAGAGGTGGCCCTGGTGGCTGCCGCAGCGCGCGCAGAGCGTCTCGATGCGAACCATGCCGTGGCTGGTGTCTCTGATGGCGGTGACATGCGCCTCGTCGAAGGGAGCGAAGAAACTCGGCCAGCCGGTGCCGCTTTCGAACTTGGTCCTCGCCTGGAAGAGGGGCAGGCCGCACAGGCGGCACGCGTAGACGCCGTCCGCCTTGTTATCGAGCAGGCCGCCGCAAAAGGCCGCCTCGGTGCCATGATGCAGAAGAACCTCGCGCTCCTCGCGGCTCAGGGACGCCTCCAGCCGCGCGCGCTCGGCGTCGCTGGGCGCCGCCAGGTCGAAGCCGGTGGAAGAGATATGAGCTATCTGTGTCGTCTCGGTCATGCCGGCATCCTTTGAGGGGGCGGCGCGCCGCGCGGTTGTCAAGCGGTGGGCGCGCGTCTACTCGCTTGAACATAGTGTCGAAGCGGATGGCGCCAACCTCAAGATGTTCTCGAAAATCCTGATCGCCAACCGCGGCGAAATCGCGGTGCGGATCGTCAAGACCTGCCAGCGGATGGGGATCGCCACCGTGGTGGTCTATTCGGAAGCCGACGCCGGCTCCCCGGCGGTGGAGATGGCTGACGAGGCGGTGTTCATCGGCCCCCCGGCGGCGGCGCAATCCTATCTGGTGGCCGAAAAGATCATTGCCGCGGCCCTGGAGACAGGCGCCCAGGCCATTCATCCCGGCTTCGGATTCCTTTCGGAAAAAGCTGAATTCGCCAGGCAATGCGCGGCGGCCGGTATTGTCTTCATCGGCCCAAATCCCGGCGCCATCGAGGCCATGGGCGACAAGATCGCCTCCAAGAAATTCGCCGCCGCCGCCAATGTGTCCGTCGTTCCAGGCCATGTGGGAGAGATCGACGACGTCGCCCACGCCATCGCGATCGCCGAGGAGATCGGCTATCCGGTCATGATCAAGGCCTCGGCCGGCGGCGGTGGCAAGGGCATCCGGGTGGCCTGGAACCGCCGCGACGTCGAGGAGGGCTTTCCCGCCGTGCGCGCCGAGGCCAGGGGGGCGTTCGGCGACGATCGCATCTTCATCGAGAAATTCATCAAGAATCCGCGCCATATCGAGATTCAGGTGCTGGGCGACCAGCACGGCCACATCGTTCACCTCTTCGAACGCGAATGTTCCATCCAGCGTCGCAACCAGAAAGTCATCGAGGAGGCGCCGTCGCCCCTCCTCGATCCGGCCACGCGCGCCGCCATGGGCGCCCAGGCCGTAGCGCTCGCCAGGGCGGTCGATTACGATTCCGCCGGTACGGTGGAGTTTGTCGCGGGCCAGGATAAATCCTTCTATTTCCTGGAGATGAATACACGCCTTCAGGTTGAGCATCCGGTTACCGAACTGATCACCGGTGTCGATCTGGTCGAGCAGATGATCCGCGTGGCGGCGGGCGAAACCCTCGCCTTCAGGCAGAACGATCTGGCTATCGACGGTTGGGCGATCGAGGCGCGCATCTATGCGGAGGATCCCTACCGCAAATTCCTGCCGTCCATCGGCCGCCTCGTTCGCTACCAGCCACCAGCCGAGGGCGATCACGGGCCGTATCGGATTCGCAACGACACCGGAGTGCGCGAGGGCGACGAGATTTCGATGTTCTACGATCCGATGATCGCCAAGCTGTGCGCCTGGGCGCCGGTCCGCGAGGAGGCCATCGCGGGCCTGGCGCGGGCCTTGGAAGATTTCCACATCGAAGGCGTGGGCCACAACACGCCCTTCCTGTCGGCGGTCATGGACCAGGATCGCTTCGCCTCGGGCCAACTCTCCACCAACTATATCCCCGATGAATTTCCCGAAGGGTTCCATGGCCTTGAAGCCACATCCTGGCAGCGCGATTTGATCACCGCAGTCGCCTGCGCCATGCACTTGACCCTGGCGGCCCGGGCGCTGCGGATCGGCAATGGCCTCACTTCCCCGCTGACACGAACCGATTGGGTTGTGGTGATCGAGGGGGCTCGGCGCAGCGTCAGATTGTTAGGCGACCGTGCGCTGAATATCGAACTTCTCGACGAGGGACGAAGCCTGGCCCTCGAAGCGATCGATTGGCGTCCCGGCGCGCCGATGTTCCGCGGACGCCTGGACGGGCATGCCTTCACCGCGACCGTGGCGACCGCGCCCGAAGGCTTCGTCATTCGCCACGGCGCCGCCCGCGCCAGAGTATTGGTTCTTACCCCTGCTTCGGCCGACCTGCACCAGCGCCTGCCAGCCAAGTCGCCGCCCGACACCTCGCGCCTGGTCGTCTCCCCCATGCCCGGTCTGGTGGTTTCCATGGACGTCGCCGCGGGAGAGGAAGTGAAGGCAGGTCAGGTGCTCGTCGTCATTGAAGCGATGAAGATGCAGAACATCCTGCGCGCTGAACGAGACGGGGTGATCAAGTCCATCGGCGCCAAGGCGGGCGACAGCGTGGCGGCCGATGATGTCCTGGCGGAATTCGTCTAGCCGGGACCCTTTCGCGGACACTCCGAGACCTTTAGGTTCTGGCTTGATCGATTTGATGCGCGAATCGGGCGGAGCGGCGGATGAACGGCGGCCTTATCGATTGGCGGGAATTGTTTCTTTCCCCCAGCGGTCGCACGCCCCGCGCCCCGTTCTGGATCGGGGCGATCGCCCTTTTCATTCTGTCGGCTATCTATGAGGCGGTGACAGGTCCGACCCTGCGGCTGCTGACCTTCTGGTTCGTCTATCCGGCTCTGCTCGCCTCCGGCGCCTGCGTCATTTCCAAGCGGCTGCACGACCGGGGGCGCTCGGGCTGGTGGGCGGCGCTGGTGCTCCTGGCCCTGGCGATGATCTGGCCGACGCCGCGGGGGGCGCGGGCCGTCGTCGCCTTGCCGGTGATCGTCTGGGCGGTGGTCGAGCTTGTGGTCTTATCGGGCGAGCAGGGCGCCAACCGGTTTGGTCCAAGCCCCCTCACGCCGGCCTCGGTCTAACGGCGCTCGCGCTTTCACCGGCGGCGACATTGGACTATGCCGCCCGAAATCCCTGGAGAGGCGCATGAAGATAGAATTTGTTTCGTCGAACGCCGAGATCGGCAAGACCGGCGCCGTGGCCGTGGCGGCTTTCGAAGGCGGGACGATGTCAGTGGCCGCTGAGGCGCTCGACAAGACGATGGGCGGTGCGATCGCCCGCGCCATGGCGGGCGGCCGATTCACCGGCGCAATGGGCCAGACACTCGATCTCGTGGCGCCTCATGGCCTGAAGGCCGCCCGTGTGCTCATCGTTGGCTGCGGCGCTAGGGACAAGTTCGACGCCCGCGGAGCCGAGCTTGCCGCCGCTCATATCTATCAGGCTGTAAAGACCAGTGGGGCGGATACGCTCGTGATTCAGATGCCGGGCGCGCCAACTGAGATATCCAGCCACGCCGCCTTAGGCGTCCGCCTGGCTGCCTATCGGTTCGACAAATACCGCACCACCGAGAAGCCCGAGAAAAAGCCCTCCGTGAAGCGCGTCCAGATCGCTGTCGATGATCCAAGGGCGGCGAAGAAGGCCTTCTGGACCCTGGACGGCTTGGCCGACGCCATCGCCTTCACCCGCGACCTGGTCTCCGAACCGGCCAACATCCTCTATCCCGAGGAGTTCGCCCGGCGGGTAAGGAAGCTCGGCGAGCTTGGTCTCGAGGTGGAGATCCTGGGTGAAAAGGAGATGAAGAAACTCGGCATGGGCGCCCTTCTGGGCGTCGGCCAGGGCAGCGTACGAGAAAGCCAACTCGCCGTCATCCAATGGAAGGGCGCCAGGGATTCCGCCGCCCAACCCATCGCCTTTGTCGGCAAGGGGGTTTGTTTCGACACAGGGGGCATCAGCATCAAGGGCGCCGAAGGCATGGAGGAGATGATCACCGACATGGGCGGCGCGGCGGCGGTGACCGGAACGATGTACGCCCTGGCCGCCCGCAAGGCCAAGGTCAACGCGGTGGGGATTCTCGGCATCGTCGAGAACATGCCCGACGGAAACGCCCAGCGGCCGGGTGACGTGGTCAAGACCATGTCCGGCCAGACCGTTGAGGTGATCAACACCGACGCCGAAGGCCGCCTCGTGCTGGCCGACGCGGTCTGGTACTGCCAGGATCGGTTCAAGCCCAAATTCATCATCGATCTGGCCACCTTGACCGGGGCCATCGTCATATCGCTCGGCAAGGATCTGGCCGGCCTGTTCAGCAACAACGACGAGTTGGCGGCCAATCTGCTGGCCGCCTCCAAGGCCTCCGATGATCCCCTGTGGCGGATGCCGCTTCCCTCCCAATACGACAAGAAGATCGAAAGCAATGTCGCCGACATGAAGAACGTCGGCCCGCGCTATGGCGGCTCGATCACCGCCGCCCTGTTCATCCAGCGGTTCACCAACGGCACGCCCTGGGCTCACCTGGATATCGCCTCGACCGCCTGGAAGCCGGCCTCCACCATTCCCACCATCCCCAACGGCGCGACCGGCTTCGGTGTTCGCCTGCTCGACCGCCTGGTGGCCGACCACTACGAGGATTGAGGGCGACGATGGCGTGCGAGGTGTGGTTCTATCATCTCGAGCGCGCCACCTTGGATCAGGTGATCCCGGGGCTCCTTGAGAAGACCCTGGCCCGCGGCTGGCGGGCCTTGGTGCGGTCGAGCGATCCGGCCCACATCGAGCATCTCGATTCCTGGCTGTGGGCCTTTCGTGACCAGAGCTTCCTGCCGCATGGGCTGGCCGGCGAAGCGGGCGCGCCACGCCAGCCCATTCTGCTGACCACCACCCACGACAACGCCAACGGCGCGAACGCCCTCTTCCTTGTCGATGGCGCCGAGCCAGGCGACCTTTCCCCCTTCGAGCGGTGCATACTGATCTTCGACGGCCGCGACGAAACGGCGTTGAGGACGGCGCGCGCCCGTTGGCCGGCCTTCAAGGCGGCGGGCCATCCGGTGACCTATTGGAAGCAGGGGGAGAGTCGGGGGTGGGAAAAGCAGGCATGAAAGCGCCCTTCTCCCCTTGCGGGAGAAGATGGCCCCGCAGGGGGTCGGATGAGGGGTCACGCTGGCCCGTCCGTGGATGCCGTCTCGACATGCCGATGGATCGTGGAAAACCCCTCATCCGGCGCTTCGCGCCACCTTCTCCCGCAAGGGGAGAAGGGCGCCTCTACTCCGCGGCCAGCGCCGCCTCATAGCCCTCGGCGGCCGTCATCCATTCGGC
>JALYTR010000125.1 GCA_030854165.1 Pseudomonadota bacterium
GCCGAGAGGGTGTTGTGCTCGGCTTCCGGCGTCCACTGCAGGTCCCGCCACATGTCCTGGCGATCCTCGAACCCCGCCAGCCGCGCGCAATCGATGGTGTGGACGGCCAGGGTCTCATCGGCCCGCGCGATTCCGACGATGCGGTCGCCGGGCACCGGACTGCAGCAGGTCGAAAAATGCAGCGATATCCCCGCCGGCAGGTCGCGGCCGCGCACGTAGAAGCGGGCCGCCTTTCCGTCCTCGATCCGCCGCCGGGCCGACGCGGCCTCCTTTTCGGTTTCCTTGAGACCGGGAAAAACCGTTTCAAGCACCTGGGTGGGGGCGATGCGGCCGCGGCCGACCGCTTCGAAGAGCTCCGCCTCGCCGGCCGCGGCGAAGCGGTCCAGGGCCGGCCGCAACGACACCTCGCCGCGCGCCTTGCCGGCCCGCGTGAACGTCTGGTCGAGGGAGGCCTTGCCCAGCCGCGCGAATTCCTCCTTCTCCGCGTGGCGGATATGACGGCGGATGGCCGAACGGGCGCGGGCGCTGGCCGTGAGCGCTTGCCAGTCGGCCGGAACCGAAGCCGCCGGCCCGCGCACCACCTCCACCACATCGCCATTGGATAAAGGGGTGCGCAGGGGCCGAAGCTCCCCGTTGATCTTCACCCCCAGGCAGGTGTCGCCAAGCTTGGTGTGCACCGCGTAGGCGAAGTCGAGGGGCATGGCGCCGGCCGGCAGGCTGATCAGCTTGCCCTTGGGAGTGAAGACGAACACCTGATCGAGAAACATCTCGAGCTTGGCGTGTTCGAGCAGATCCTCGGCGTCGCCGCCCT
This sequence comes from Pseudomonadota bacterium, assembly GCA_030854165.1. Taxonomy (GTDB): domain Bacteria; phylum Pseudomonadota; class Alphaproteobacteria; order Caulobacterales; family Caulobacteraceae; genus Acaudatibacter. Next base: position 812 of record JALYTR010000125.1, read on the forward strand.
GATCGAGCACTTGCACCCACTGGCGCAGGCTGGCCAGGGGGTCGGCGCCGCCAGCCTCGGCGGCGGCCTCGGGATCGAAGGCGTAGGTCTCGTTCTTATAGCGCCAGTGCGCCGCCACGCCCTGCTCGGCGACCAAATCCATCGCCTCAGTGCGGATCTGCATCTCGATGCGCATGGCGTGCGGTCCCACAACGGTGGTGTGGATGGAGCGGTAGTTGTTGCGCTTGGGGGTGGAGATGAAATCCTTGAAGCGTTCAGGCACCCCGGGCCAGGCGCGGTGGATGACGCCCAGGGCGCGGTAGCAGTCGTCCTCCGTGTCGACGATCACCCGAAAGGCATAGATGTCGGAAAGTTGGGCAAAACCAATCGATTTTCTCTGCAACTTGCGCCAGATGGAAAACGCGGTCTTCTCTCGCCCCACCACCCGCGCGGCGATGCCGGCCTCACCAAGCTTATCAGCCACTTCCTCGCTGGCCAGGGCGACCGCCCTGCCCTGCCGGCCGCGCAGGGTGTCGAGGCGGCGCAGGATGGCGTCGCGGGCGACCGGATTGAGATGGGTGAAGGCCAGCTCTTCCAATTCGGTGCAGATGCGATGGCAACCGATGGAACGCGCCAGGGGCGCGTAGATATCCAGGGTCTCGCGGGCGATGCGCTCGCGCTTGGCGGCGTTCTTCAGAAAACCCAGGGTGCGCATGTTGTGAAGGCGGTCGGCGAGCTTGACCAGCAGTACGCGCACGTCCTTGGAAACGGCCAGGATGAGCTTGCGCAGATTCTCCGCCTGCCGCTTGTGGTCGGCGGTGGCCTCCAGGCGCGACAGCTTGGTGACCCCTTCCACCAGCTCGCCGATTTCCTCACCGAACGCGGCGTCGATTTCGCCGCGGCTGACCTCGGTGTCCTCAATGACATCGTGCAGGAGGGCGGTGACGATGGTCGCGGTGTCGAGTCTGTATTCGGTGAGGATGCCGGCCACCTCGATGGGGTGGGCGAAATAGGGATCGCCCGAGGCACGCTTCTGCGAGCCGTGCATGCGCATGGCGAAGACATAGGCGCGGTTGAGCAGGGCCTCGTCGGCGCTGGGATCGTAGGCGCGGACGCGCTCGATCAGCTCATACTGGCGAAGAAATTTACGCGACTCGGGCTTGGCCTTGAGCGTCGGGGCGGCTACGGCGGCGGAGGGCGCCGCACTGGCGGGAGGAAGAGGATCTGCGGCCTCGAGGCTCAGTAGCGCTCCTCCTGGCCCCCATCGCGGTCGCTTTGCAGCGCCCGCACCAGTTCCTGCTCGCTCATCTGGGCGTGCGAGGGATCGGAGAGCAGGGCAAGGGTCTCGGCCTCCTCCTCGGCTTCCGAATGCTCATCGACGCGCTGCAGGCTGCCGATCAGGGTTTCGCGCAGCAGCGATGGATCGACGGTGTCCTCGGCGATCTCGCGCAGGGCCACCACCGGGTTCTTGTCATTGTCGCGGTCCAGGGTGAGCGTCCCGCCCGCCGCGATCGCCCGCGCGCGGTTCGCCGCCAGAAGGACGAGGTTGAAGCGGTTGGGAACACGGGTGACACAATCTTCAACGGTGACGCGGGCCATGCAGGTCTCTTAAAGGGGCGGGGATGGAACCCCTCTAGGTAGCGTGTGACGGCCGATTGTGCAACGCCGCAAAATCCCTCCCCGTGAGCGCCGTCATGGGAAGGAAAGTTATCGTTAACGTCTACGCCATGCTGACCCTGGGCGCGCTCAGTATCGAGACGGACGCGCGCCAGGGCTCAAGCGTGACGTGCGGGCCCGTCGCCGCGCCCGCTCCCAGCCCCGCCATGGCGGCGATGATTGGAAGGGGGGAGGGCGCGCCCGCTTGTGGATCGACCACCGTCGTCCCCCCGTGCCCATCGCTGCTGGCTGTGAAGGTGGAGGTCCGATAGTCGCCGATCAGGGTGATCTTGGCGGTGTGCGCTCCGTCGGTGACGGTAAGCGTCCCCGAACTCGCCGTGCCGCTGAAGGTCGCTTCGCCGGCGTTCTTGAAGGCGATGTCCTTGAGATCCAGCGAGGTTCCGCCGGTCTTGGAAAAGCCGGTGATCGAGCCGGCGTAGCTCTGGGACCTGGCCAGTTCGAGGATGCCCGTCGTTCCGGTGAAGGTCACGTTCTGGCTGAAGGTGGAGAGGAAATCGGCCGTTGCGCTGGCGATCACGGCCGAGCCGGTTCCAGTGACCGCCCGCTCGGCGGTGAGGACGCCACCGGCCGCTTCCAGGGTTCCGCTGTTGTCGATCGCGCTGACGATCGTTGCCCCGCCGGCTCCGACCGCCTCGATCAGGCCGGCGTTCATGATGGTGTTGGTTCCGGTGTTGAGGAAAAGGGCCGCCCCGCCGTTGGCGTCGATGATCCCCTTGGCCTGGTTGATCAGGTTAAGCTTGCCGTCGCCCAGTTGGCCCGCCCCGCTGATCCGGTTGTCGATATTGGTGAGCGTCGCGGTCGCGGCGATTCCGACCACACGGTTCAAGGCGTCGTCGCTGAGGATCACCTGCCCCGCGCCACTGAGCGTGAGACCGGCCGCGCCGACGGTCAGGCGCGCCCCGTTGGTCGTGGCGTTGACCACCAGGCGACCGCTGTTGGCGATCATCCCTTGTACGGTCAGGGCGCTGTTGTCGCTCACCGACACCGTGGCCTGATTGCTGACCATGGACGCCGTTCCATCGATCAGGCTGGTGTTGTCGAAGGTGGTGATGAGCCCGTTGCCAGCCGATTGCAGCGTCCCGCCGATCACCGCGACATCCTGAAGGCGGACCGTCGTGCCGGTCGCGGCCATGATCACGCCGCCGGCATTCGCGATGGTGGTGTTCTGAATGTTGAGGTGGCCGCCGGCGGTGGATTCCATCAGGCCGGTGTTGGTCAAGCTCTTGCCCGCCGTGTTCAGCACGATCGTTCCGCCGGCGGCGTCGATCACCCCCTTGGCCTGATTGACCAGGGTCAGGCGGCCAAGGCCGATGAAGCCCGAACCGGAGATCGTGTTGTCCACATTGGTCAAGGTCGTGGACGCCGAGGCGCCGTAGAGGCGGTTGGTGAGCGAAGTCCCCAGCGACACCGTCCCGCCGCCGGTCAGGGTGGCGTTGGTGGCGACGACCAGGCTGGTGGCTGGGCCGATCAGAGAGATCGTGCCGGCGTTGACTGTCGCGCCGGCCAGGCTCGCGGTCGAGCCGCCGCCGACGTTGATCGCGCCGCCCGCCGCCGTGCTCGATGTCCCCCCCCGAACGACCGTGGATTGCAGGCTGACGACCGACCCCGCGCCGGCGAAGATCGTCCCGCCCGTCCCATTGACCGTGGCGTTCTGGATGATCAGGCCGCCCGTCCCGGTGGCTTCCAGCACGCCACCGTTGATGAAGACCTTGCCGGCGGTCGTGGGCAGCGTGAGAGCGCTGGCTCCGTTGGAGTCGATCGTCCCGGCGAGATTCACCACGGTGATGGGACTGTAGAAGAAGTTTCCGTCGCCGGAGATGGTGTTGCCGTCGTTGGTGAACGTCGCCCCCGGGACGGTGTAGATGATCGAGCGCCCCCCACCGAGGATGACCTGACCGCCGCCGGTGAGGGTCACGCCCGCGCCCTCGACAGCCAGGTTCGAATTGTAGAACCCGCCGCCCTCGACGAGGATCACGCCGGTGTTGTCTATGGTCCCTTTGATGGCGAGGCCGGCGTGATTGGCGACATCGAGAGCGCCGGTGTTGTGGACGGCCGCGTGCGTTCCGTCGAGGTAGCCATTGGCGGACAGGATGATTCCCGAGCCGGCCGTGCTGAGCGTGCCGCCGGAGACGTGGCCGCCGGATGTCAGAGTGACGACGCCGCTATCGGCGGCGAGGATCGTCCCGCCGCCGGACCCGTCGATCACGCCGGACTGAAGCACGACCCCGGCCGCGCTGGTGGCCTCGATCAGCCCGTCGTTGGTGATCGTCCCGGTTCCGGAAGCCAGTCTCAGGGCGAGCCCCGTATTGCCGTCGATCACGCCCTTGGCGCCGTTGATGAGGGTCAGCGAATTGCCGCTTCCGCTGTTGGCGCCGACAATGCCGGCGCCGGAGATGGTGTTGTCGAAATTGGTCAAGGTGTCGCCGGCCGCGGCGCTTTGAATCAATCCGCGGCTCCCCAGATAGACCTGCCCGCCACCTGTCAGTGTCGCCCCCGCCGCATTGACCACCAGGTATGCGTCGTAGAAGCCGCCCCCGAGCACGCCGATCGTGCCGGTATTGGCGATCTTGCCCTGGATTCCCAGGCTGTAGTGGGGGTCGATGTTCAGAGCGCCAGTGTTGTGGACGATCGCCTTTGTTCCGTCGAGCGTGCCGGAATTGGATCGGATGACCCCCGAGCCGGTCGTGCTCAGCGTGCCGCCCACGATGTCCGCCCCCGCCAGGATGACGGTGGCCCCATCGGTGGCCAGGATCGTCCCGCCGCCGGAACCGTCGATCACGCCGGCGGAAAGCGTCAGGCCCAAGGTCCCGGTGGCCTCGATCAGCCCGTCATTGGTGATGGTTCCGTTTCCAGCCCCCAGCCTCAAGCCGGCCTGGCCGTCGATCACGCCCTTGGCGTCGTTGATGAGGGATATCGAACCGCCGCCGCCAACGCCGCCGACAACGCCGGTCCCGGTGATGGTGTTGTCGAAATTGGTCAGGACGTCGCTGACCGCCGCGCTTGCGAGTGTTGCGCCGCCGGTGACATTGACCTCGCCGCCTCCCCTCAAGGTGGCGCCTCCCGCCCCGACGGTGATGGAGGAGAAAAGCCCGACGCCCGAGTCGATCGTGATCGTGCCGGTGTTGGCGATCGTCCCCAGAACGGTGATGCCGGGGTTGCCGTTCAGCATCAGATCGGTGGTGTTGTGTACCGCCGAAGCGCGCCCATCCAGCTCGCCGGAATACATGTCGATCACGCCGCTGCCGGCCGTGCTGAGCGTGCCGCCGGCGATGGTGGCGTCAATTTGCAACGTCGATCCGTCGGTGGCCAGGATCACCCCGCCGCCGGAACCGTCCACCGTCGTTCCGCGGATGACGAGGCCCGTCGTCGTGCCGGTGGATTCGATCGTGCCGTCGTTGGTCAGCCCGCCATTGGGGCTGACCAGCAGGTAGGTGCCAGATTCCCCATTATCGGGGCCAGAGTAGCCGTCGATGACGCCCTTGGCGCCGTTGATCAGGGTCAGGGGCAGTGTCCCCGAAGCCCCCGAATTGCCTATGTCCCCCGTGCCCTGGATGGTGTTGTCGACGTTGGTCAGCGTGCCGCCGTAGATGAAATTGTTCGGGTGCAGGCCGGTTTGCAGGATGACGCGACCGCCTCCGGTCAGGGTCGCGCTTCCAACCACGATCAGGCTGGCGCCGTAGTGGGAGCCCTCCAGCACGATCTCGCCGCTGTTATCGACGACGCCGGAGATTTTAAGGTAGGTGTGATCGGGAATGACGATCGTGCCAGTGGTCTGAATGTCCGGAACCCCACCGGGCCCGGTGTTCGCCGTGATCGGCCCGCCATCCCAGCCGCCGGCGCCTTGAAGAACCACGCCGCCGGACAGATCCGTCTCCGGTCCGTCGGTCTGGCCCAGGGAGTCGTTCGCGGCCTTGTTGGAATCGGTGTTGCTCACCGTGGCCCAATGGATCTTCGTCAAGATCGTTTCTCCCAATTCACGTCGTTCATGGTCGCGGCCCAGAAACGCCCGGGACCCGCGCTCGCCGACGCTAACCGCCCCGGTCTTCGCGGCGCATCCTTCAAATGAAGGATGCTGATCATTGGCGCGCGCCCAGGGCCGCATCCTCGGTATGAACCGGGTAGAGTCCCGACAGAATAGACCGGGCTGATGGTCGACAGGTTGAATGCATCGCAGGGAGGACCTGGCGATGCCGTTCTTGGAGACCTGTCGTATGGAACAGCGAGTAGGAATGC
>JALYTR010000126.1 GCA_030854165.1 Pseudomonadota bacterium
GACATGGGCGCCGCTCCAGCCGCCGGCCCGCGCGAGCGCGCGCGCCAGCAGAGATTTATCGATGAGGCCCAGATCCTCCTCGGCCACCGCGACGATGGAAGTGGGACCAAAGGTGGAGATGCAGGCGTCGCCCCCCTCCCAAGCGCGCTTCAGACAGGCTTGAAAGAGGGCAGCCAGGGACAGACTTTCGGGACATTGCCGCAGCATTTCCCTAAGCGAGACGCAATCGACTCCGATGGCGCCGGCGGCGCCGATGTCGGCCGGAAACCGACCCGCTTGAAGCTCGGCGTTGAAGCGCTCCACGGGATGCTTAAGATAGAGAGTGGGTTGCCCGACCTGGTAGATGATGGTTAAGGCCGGGATTCTCAGGCCGGGCGCCCTGGCCTGCCCGCTCTCGCCAAGATTCGCGCCCAGGAAACAGCCGCCGAACGCGAAGATGCATTCTTCTTCCCGGATGGCCAGTGTCCGGAGCCAATCGGTCACACCCAAAGAGACGCCGCGATCATCCGGCGCTCCGGACTCAACGAGGATCGACGACGTGATTCGGAATGTTCTGGATTCAGCCGAGGAGAGACCACCACGTCCCGCCAGGTCGATTTCCTCCGCAACTCGCGGCGAAACCGTGCGCGTACCCAAGGCGCCGAAGACGTAGTCGGTTTCCAGAGCGGGTTCGTAAAGCAGAGCCGCGCCGCGCACCCGCGCGGCCTCCCGCACCGTCTTTTGAAAAAGGCCGATATTTCGGCTCGTTATGCCGGCCTCGGCATAGGCGTCCAATTCGTCGTAGCTCTGGGAAAGAGCATCAAACCCGTATTCCATCACGACGTTCAACCAAAGCTGGACGCTGCCTCGGGTGGCGCGGCTGAACGCCAGGGCTTTGGATCGACCGCGCGGCGACAATAGGTTGAGCACGGTGAGGTTACTCTGCTGGATCAGGAATCGCGCGATCAGCCGCTCGATCTGGTCCTCGTAGAGACCGGCGGCCTTCAGTTCGGCCACGGAGATGACGCAGCCGTCCGGCGAGACGTGATGCTCACAGCCTTCGCCGTCAATAATATAAAGCCTTGGCGCGCCCGGAGCGTGGACCAGGGCTGAGCACAGATTCCGCGCGGTTTCCAACCCACCGGCAAGACGCTCGACATTCGCGAAGACGACGGTCGAACCGTCGCCGAAGCCGCTGGCCAAAGCTTCCCTTAGGACCGATCCGACGATAGGCGGCGTGTGGGGTGAGAAGTGCCGGACGGTCAGAGCGCCGACCTCGACGGACCGCAGGTAGGATACGCCCAGGTCGAACGTCTCGATCTCGCGCGCCTGGGCAAAAAACACCGGCGACAAGGGATGGACCGCAAGGGGCAGGTCAGATGGCGCGCTCGGCGGGGGCGGCGCGCCCTCTCGGGTGAACAGGGGTGAGCGCATATGGATGACGTCCGCCACGCGCCCCAGCGCGAAACGCCGCGGTTTGACGCGATAGAAGTAGGACGTATTGGGCAGGGGCCGGCGACGAATGCCGGCGGCGAGGCTATTGCACGCCCAGTGCCAATCCTCGGAACCGAAACCTCCCGCGTGATCGTATGGAAGGATCGGAACGGCCGCGAATACTCTGGTCTGCATGGCCAGATTGGCGCTCCAATACCAATCCACGGCCAGCGAGAGGGGATCAAATGACGGATGGTCGGAATCCATCGTTTCTCGAATAAATCTTTCCTGATCGAAACCAATCATATATTGCGTATGAAGTATTTCTTCTCTATCTCCTCGTGACAAATAATCTAACGCGGCTTCGAACCAGTTAAACGAGAAAAAATCATCTCCATCCGTAAAGCAAACAACATCTGATCGAGCGGCGTGAACGCCATGGCTTCGAGACATGCCCAGGTTCCCGAAGTCCACGACATGGACACGGGCGCCGCCAATGGTCCCGGCGGCTTGCTCGAGAAGACCGTGGGTGAGTTCGTCGGGACGATCCAGGACGAATTCGACATTCAATTGGATGCCTCGTCCGCGTAGATGGGCGTGAACCGCGCCGATGAAAGCGGCCGTCTTGCGTCCCATTCGGCGTTCTCGATGGAAATTGGCCACCAAAGCGAGAGACTTCATACGCACGCCCCGGCCAGTCGCGCCCTTACCACATCGAGTGTCTTCGCAATGGGAATATCCGGCGCAATGACGATTGCGCGCGCCACGCACGCGTTGCACGACTCGGGCTGCTTCAATTCTTGCCGAGCCAAGGCAAGATCGGCCCAATCACGGGCCGAGTGAGGATCGATCCACAGCAGTCGGCTCAGAACCTCCGCGGCCGCGGTGAAATTCCGATTCCGGAGGTGAAGCCGGGCAAGCAATCGGCCCACGTCCAGATCCGCCGAATCTATCGCGATGTACAACGAACAGACCCGGGTCATCACGGCGGCGTCGGCGAACGGTCTCAGGGTCCGCAGATGGCGCTTGGCGCCAGCCAACAGCCGCTCGATCGACGGGCCGGGCCAGTCACCGACGCCATGCCACGGCTTCAGGTCCGAGACCAACACCAAGGCGGCCTCAAAATTTCGCTCCCCCAACAGAGATTCAAGCTGACGATATGAATGGTGGCGCAGGCGCACGATGGTCGTCCCGGCGGCCGTCCGCACGTCCGGAGGCGCCTTTGATATCAGATCCCCTAAAACGCTCCAGTTCGCCGTGGCCATCGCGGCATCGATAACCGCCGCGAAGCTGGGACCATCGGAAAAAATCTGGTGAATCCTCAGAAGCGTGTCGAAATGACGTTGGGCCTGTCCGGCGCGCCGCGCCGAGTCGGCCAGCATTTCCAAGATCGCGCGATCGTGGGGACGCAGGCGCGCGGCGTGAATCAGCGTTTCGGTGGCCAGCGAGGCGTCACCGTCGTCAAGGCCGGTGCGGGCCCGCGAGACAAGGAACACCGTCGAGCGCCCAGCCGCCTCTGAGAAAGCGTCGTCACCCGGATTCAGAATTTCCAAAGCTCGGACTGCGTCGGCAAACTCGAAGGGCGACTCCTCAAGGGTCGTCGTCTCGCAGGTTCGACGCGCGGTTGCGATGATGAGTGCGCGCGTGCCCGCTGGGCCATGGCCACTCTCGATCACGCGCTCGACAAACGCGGCGGCGAGCGCCACGGCCCCGTGGGCGATGAGCCGTGCGACAACATCGTTGAGCTGCACATGGCCTTGGGAAAGCGCGGCTTCCAGGCACACCAAGGCATCTCTTTGCCGATTCAAGTGGATCATCGCCTCCACCCGCTCGGTCGTCACGCGCTTTGGCGCTAGCCTCGCCTCGCGGCGATCGAGGATATCGATGATTGCGGGCCAGCGCCCGGCGGCGGAAAGTTCGGAAACGACTGTCCAGGTTGCCGAGACCGACAACCCTGGCAAGAGAGCGAGCCGATGGATTACATCCAGGCGCGCTTCGAGTCGCCCCGTGCGTGCATGGACTTCGGCGAGCGCCCACAAGCCATTGAAATTGGTTTCTTCGAGCCGCAGGGTCGCCAGGGCGGCATTTTCGGCCTCGACGAACCGCTCAAGGCGCACGAGTATCCTGGCCAACTGAGAGATCGCGGCGATTGAATGAGGGGCGTCAGCCAGCGCCCGCTCGAGACTGGCCAGGGCGGCCTCAAGGTGGCCTTCAGCCTCGTGGAGAAGAGCTTCCACAACGAGAACCTCGGTCACGGGACCCAGGCGCCCAATCAATTTCGCATACATCGATCGGGCAGCCGCGATCGCTCCAGAGGCGATCCGCGAGCGGACTTCCGAGGCGGTAATTTCGGCCTCGTCTACCCTTATCTGCGCGCCAGTTCCCAAGAGGATGTCCCAACCTGAGGCCATTCGGCGAGCGCGTTCAGGAAACGTGGGGTGAGCGCGATCACCGGCCGCCGATAAGGATCACGCGCAACCCTCCACGATCCGGCGTCGGCGCTCGAAGCGGCAGCCGCCCTCGCGCGCCAATGCGCCGCGCGCCCTGCCTTCGCCGGACAAGGCGCGGCTTGGCTTTCCACATAGGGTGCGCCGAGCGTCAGCCTAGGTGCGCTTGGCTCCCGCACCCCCTTTTTCAAACCTCAGTTTCTCAAGTTGTGCGCGACCTTGGATGATTCGGACTTTGGCTTCATGCTCCCTCGCCTCCAGTTCCAAACGCTCTACCTTACGCGCAAGATCGGCGGTCTCGATTTTCGCCGCACCCGGCGCCCCAACTTCCTTTGCCAAGTTCGCTCTCCTGCCATTCCGCGCGCCATCATGGCGCGGCTGGAACAGGGCGCCCGTGTAGACTCCCTGTGCGCGCGTGGCAAGGCCGCCGGTGGCCAGCATGTCGCCTTGTAACCGAAAGCAAGACCCTAGAGCACGTGCCTCCCCATTCACGAAATATTTGAGCGTGCGCTGCTCTATTCAGTATAGAATGTCATTGGCGTCCAACGCGGAGCGTGGGGTGCGGCGGGAACGGCGCGTTCGGTTCGCGTCTCGCCCTCGATGGGGCGCGCCTTAAGGCTCGGCGATCGGCGCGACATCTGGCTCGCCGACCTTGGCCTGATGCAAATCGCGCGAGTGTTTCTGGACCGCCTCGCTGAACGCCGCGGCCATGATGCCGGTGGGCATGGCGACCAGGCCAATGCCGCCGATGGCCGACATGGCCGCGAAGATGCGGCCCAGAACGGTGATTGGATAAACATCGCCATAGCCGATGGTGGTCAGGGCGGCCGTCGCCCACCACAGGGCGCGGGGGATGGAGCCGAACTTCTCCGGCTGGGCCGGGCCTTCGACGAAATAGAGCAGGGAGGCGGAGAAGACCATGAAGGTGAGGCTGACGAACAGGGAGAACAGCAGTTCGTAGCGGCGGGCCATCATCGCCTCGATGAGATAGCTCATGGCGTTGGACATCCGGCCGAGCTTGGCGATGCGCAGGATTCGCGCCAGGCGGAAAGCGCGCAGCAGATAGGGCTGCATGCCGGCCGCCGGCGTGGCGAAGCTGGTGACGATGGAAATGAGGTCGATGATCGCGATGGGCGAGCGGATGTAGCGCAGCAGGCCGCGCAGACCCGGACCGTATTTGGGATTTTCGGCCGCCGTCCAGGCACGGGCCAGGTATTCGATGCTGTAGAAGATCCCAATCACGATCTCGATGGCGTTGAACTGGGCCTCGCGGCCGGTCGCGATCGTCGGTTCGGTCTCGATGATGGCCAGGATGGACGTGACGACGATGGTCACGAACACCACAAGGTTCACCGGCGAAAGACCCCGCCTGGGCCATGCCGCCGGATCAAGTTGGATATAGAGCCGGCGCCGCAGGCTGGCGGCCGGCGGCCCGCCGGCGGGTATGACATTCTTTGGCGCGGTGGGGGGTTCGGACATGCTCACGACCCGGCAGGAAAAATAAACCGCTTTGGGCGCCGAGGCGCTCGGGGCGGGCGCACGGCGGCGCGCGCCTATATGTCCGCCGATCTCGGCCGACGCAAAGAAAACATGCGCGCCTTGAAGCTCCGATCAGGCCGGCGCGTCTCGACTCTCCGCGCCAGACTCGGTGGCGATAAGGGCGGTCGGCCCGCTGATGGTGAAGGCGATCTCGCTGGCCACCTCATTGACTTCGGCGCCTGCGTGCCTGAACGCGGCCAGGACATCGCCGAACCGTTCGCGGCTGCCGTCGGCGAGAAGGCGGCTGTTCAGTTGCAGCCGAAGCTGGCCGGGATAGCGCATCCGCCGGCCAGTAAGGTCGCGAAGGAAAAAATCCCAGTCGTCCAGGCTCCAGTAGAGATGGCCGCGAGCCGGATCGTGCCCCAGGGCGTCGAACTTCACCTGGAAGGCGGTGACCAGATCGAAGACGCCCAGGGTTTCGGGCAACGCCTCGCCCGGCTTGACCCGCCAGGTGCGCCGATCGACGCCCATCAGCGCGCATAGATCCACATAGAGGGGAAATTCCAGATCCACGCCCACCGTCTGGCGCCCCAGGGCGTTGCACACGGCCAGAAAATGCCCGGCCCCCGTGCCGACATCGAGAATGCGCAGCGGCGGGCCCTCAGCAAGGCCCATGGCGAACGCCCGGGCGACCTTGTCCTTCAGCCAGTGGGCGAGGTCGAGATACTTGTACATATAGGTCGGATCGCTGGTCAGGACGGCGGAGCGATACTTGTCCTGCAGAGCCTGGTGGGCGGCCGGATCGATGGCCCCTGCCACGCGGTGGAACAGCGCCCGTTGGGCCTCGTCGGCGATCGTCGCGGCGACCTCGGCGATCCTGGGGGCCAGGGGTGCGAGCGGCTCGAACTGGATCGCCATGGGCATTTCTCCGCTCCGTGTGCGCCGGTTTCGACCGAAAGCGCCGAAGCCTGTCAACCCCCTCACCTTCCCGCTCGACGGCGCGTCGGGGCGCAATTGACCCTTGATCGGCGGCGCGGCAATCGCTCTATGCGCCTTTTGTCTTTCAACGCGCGGAGCCGCTTTGTCCCAGACGGTCATCCTCGCCGCCCTATCGCCGGCCGAGCGCGTCAAGGTCCGCTACGCCGAGCGCGACTGGCGCGCCTGCGTCGTCGCCATCGACGAGGCGCTGGGCGAGGCGCCCGGGGAGGCCCCGGACGAGGTCGTCCGCAAGGTGCGGATCGATCTGCTCGTCCTCAAGGCGCGCGTCCTGATCCAGAACCTCAAGCGCCCGGCGGCGGGTCTGGAAGCAATCGAGGCGGCCCATCGCCTGGACGTGGC
>JALYTR010000506.1 GCA_030854165.1 Pseudomonadota bacterium
CGGTTCGGGGCCGGTCGAACCGAAGACACCCTCGCCGCCCTTGCCGCCCAAGCCGCCGGAGATGGCGCCGGAGTTGACCACCTCGCCGCCGCCACCGAGCAGGACTCCATCGCCGCCGGCCCCTCCATCGCCACCGTCGTTGGCGGACAGGCCTCCCCGCCCGGCGCCCGCGCCCCCCAGGCCTCCCTGGATCAGGCCGTTGTAGTTGGTCACCTTCGCGGTGGCCGAAGCCGCCACCGCCTCGCCGCCATGACCGCCGTCGCCGGGACCGTCTCCCTGGTAGGCCACCCCGCCCGCGCCGCCCTGGCCGCCGAGGACCGTGCCGCCGTTATTGAAAAGCGAGGCGGCGGCGCGCAAGGAGACCCCAGAGCCGCCGTGTCCGCCCGCGCCCCCACCGTTGTAGCCGTAGCCCCCGGCCCCGCCGGCCCCGCCCGCGATCGTAAAGGTGTTGAAGACGCTGCCGCCGGCGGCAAGGGCAATCCCGGCCCCGCCCGACCCGCCTCCGCCGCCCGTTCCAGAGTTTGCCCCGCCCGCGCCGCCGGTTCCTCCCAATACGTCGTAGCGGTTTACCACCAAGCCTGTCGCGGAGAGCAGGATCGCCGCGCCGCCGACACCGCCCGCGTAGCCGTAGCCGGCCCCGCCTTGGCCGCCGTCGATCGTCCCGAAATTACTCGCCGTGCCCCCGGCGGAGAGGTCGATCCCCGTATTGCCGACGCCGCCGCGACCGTGACCCTTCACGCCGGCCGCGCCCGCCGCCGCGAGGACCCTTGCCTTGTTCACCACCCGGAGCGGCGCCGACGCGACGATGCCGATGCCGCCGATGTAGGCCGAGCCGGTGGTCTCCAGCAGGGTCACGCTGGGCGAAACGGTGTAGCCGGCGCTGTAGACGCCGGTCAGGATTTTGGTCGTCATGGCCGATCCTCGAAAAGCCGTCGCCCGCACTGCCGCCGCGCGGGGGCAGGGGGCCCTACTATCCGCCCCTGCTCTCCCAGAGGCAATCGATCATACCGTTGACGGTCTCGCTTGCCGAAGCGGTGACTGTGTAGAGGGTCACTTGGCGTCGGCCCTTCGCGGCCGGCGCGCCTGCCTCCCGATTTGGCGGGAACGATCAAACTCGGCTCCGTCTTCGCCTCGGAGTTTAGGGACATCGCCCGAGTCGGCGCTCGCCTCGCGTATCGCCGCTGCGACAACGCCATGCGAGGCCTCTGGACTTTCACTCTATGCCTGACAACCGAAGACCTTGTGGCCGCCCAGTCCGCCGTAATCGCAGAAGACTTGGACCTCCTACGCGGCGCCTATGAGCGCGCTGGCGAGATCGTCGCGGAAGCGCCGGGGGGCGTCGTCAGGGCCGCCCACCCTCACTCTTGAGCCGCCCGTCTGCCATCCGACTGCTGCGGCTTCAGGGCGAAGAAGTCCGGTTCGCTCGTGAAGTGGTAGGCCGCCGTGTCCAGCGCCTTCTTGACCGCATCGAGGATCAGGTAGTCGGAGCCGAACGGGCGGTAGGCGTCCTGCATCCTGATCAGCCGCTCGCGGAGGGGTCGCAGTTCGTCGAACGCAAGCTTTGGGCTGGGCAGACCGGTGCGGCGAATTTGGACCATGTGCTCCTTGCGGGTGCCGGAAGGCGTTGCCGCAGACACCTTGAACTTTCGCTCGCGGGGATTGCAAGGCCTTGTTCGTGGATTGTTCCTGCCGGGAGCCTTCGGAGGGGTCGCGTCCGACCGGAGGGAATGGTCGCACGGCTCATCCAGTGAGCCATACCGATGGCTGACGCCCAACATCGTGCGAGTTGTTTCAAACGGCCCCGCACAAGGCGGGACACGCGCGCCAAATGGGGACGTTCTGCGGGGGCGTTTTTCGGCGACATGACAAATTAGTCAATTAGCACAGTCACTTAGACCGTGTTGGTGGCGGAGAGGGAGGGATTCGAACCCTCGATACCCTTGCGAGTATGCCGCATTTCGAGTGCGGTGCTTTCAACCGCTCAGCCACCTCTCCGTGTCCATGAGGCGGGACCGGGCGGGTCCCCAAGCGAGCGAGGCGGCGATACCTAGAGGCGCGGCGCGC
>JALYTR010000507.1 GCA_030854165.1 Pseudomonadota bacterium
TTACACCCAGGAGGTCGGGGGTTCGAACCCCTCGCCGCCCACCATCCTGCTTCGCCTCAAGAGGTTTCGCAGGACAAGTCCTTGAGTTCGGGGGCGAAGCAGGATGCCCTCCGAAGCCTCGGCGAAGGAGGGCTGCCCGTGCGCTACGTCTATCTTCTTGAGAGTCTTTCCGGCGACCGCCAACGCTGCCGTTACAAGAAGCGCGTCACGGGGTAAGCTGCGGCATGGACTTCACATACTTTGTCGCCGGTTTCATTGCGCTGGTCGTCGGGCTCGTGGCGGGAATCGTTTTCGTGATCATCAAAGGCAGATCAAAGCGCCGACTGATTGCGACGGGTTCCGTCGTTGCGGTGGCTTTGGACGCGGCATTGCTCATCAACAGGACGCACATTGGCGAGGCGTCCGCGGCCCTCATTCTCGTCGATTGTCTGGTTTTCACAATCTATAGCGTCGTTGGTTGCGCGATCGGAACATTACCCGCTCTGCTGGCTCGGTCCGCATGGCGCAGTCGGCCGGGCAAAAACGCCTGAGGCGCAAATTCAAGCTGAGGCAGTCCCGAGCACGGCGCTGGCTCGACGGCCGCCCCGCGAACTGTGTATCATTCCACGCTTTTCTGGATGGAGGCGCGGCGTGGCTCTGAGCTCGAAGGACCCTCGAACCGACCAGTTGGCGCGCGAAAGGCTCGAACGGTCCCGGCCGGCACGTCTCGCGGATGAACTGGATACGATCGCCAGGCGTGTCGCGGCGCTCCCGGTGCTCGATCCACGAGCGTCCGACTCGATTTTGGGCTACGACGAACGTGGTCTGCCGAACTGATCGCGGTTTGCCCTCGCGACGCGCGAGCGCGAGGCATTAGGGGAGAAATTGATTTGAACACCCATTCGGCGGTCCTTGTCTCCTTGCTCGCCCTGCTGGGGCCCCCTCCCGCCGCCGCCCTGGCCCAGGCCGCCCAGGCCCAGGCCGCCGCCGGGACAGCCTCGTCGATGGACCAGGTCCTCGCCGCCTCGCCGGCCGGCGACTGGCGAACCCTCGATCCGGCCAACACCCTCTATCTCCAACTCGCCAAGGGGAGGGTCATCATCGAGCTCGTCCCCGCCTTCGCCCCCCATCACGTGGCCAACATCAAAGCCCTGGTCAGGGAAGGCTATTTCGACGGCGCGGCCATCGTGCGGGTGCAGGACAATTACGTCGTCCAGTGGGCGGCCCCGGAAGGGCGGGCGGTGACGGGCGCGGCCAAGGCGACCCTGGCCGCCGAGTTCACCCACTCCTACGACTCCGACCTGCCGTTCACGCCGCTCCCCGACCCCGACACCTACGCGCCCCAGACCGGTTTCACCGACGGCTTCCCCGCCGCCCGCGATCCGGCGACCCACCAGACCTGGCTCACCCACTGCTACGGCATGGTCGGGGCCGGCCGCGACAACGGGGCCGACAGCGGCGGCGGGACCGAACTCTATGCGGTCATCGGCAACAGCCCGCGCCAGCTCGACCGCAACGTCACTCTGGTCGGCCGCGTGGTGAGCGGCATGGAGTTCCTCTCCGCCCTGCCGCGCGGAACGCAGGCCCTGGGCTTCTATGCGACGCCGGCCGAGCGCGTCCCCATCGTCTCGATCAGGCTTGCCGCCGATATACCGGCGGCCAAGCGGACGCCTCTGGAGGCCCTGCGCACCGACAGCGTGACCTTCGCCGCCCTGCTGCAAAACCGCCGGTTCCGCCAGGACGCCTGGTACAAGGCCCCCGCCGGCCGCCTCGATGTCTGCAACATGCCGCTGCCAGTGCGCACGGTTGGGGGCAAATAGGCGAAATGGCGCGAGTGACCGGACTTGAACCGGCGACCTCCGGCGTGACAGGCCGGCGCTCTAACCAACTGAGCTACACCCGCGTCTAGGCGCGCGGCCCTGATAGGGCTTTCCGCCCCTTAGCGTCAACCGCGCCTCACCCGCCGGCGCAGAAGGCGGAGACTCTGGGAACGGCGGGCGGTGTCGGCTCGACATCGCCGCCGAGTTGGGTATGGCCGACGAACCGGCGATCGCTGGACTCGAACTTGGCGCGGGCGGTGGCG
>JALYTR010000508.1 GCA_030854165.1 Pseudomonadota bacterium
GGGCCCTGACGAACCAGGCCGCCGTCGTGCCGGTGCCGAGGCCGACGGTCATGCCCGCCTCGACCAGTTCCGCCGCCGCCTCACCCGCCTCCCGCTTCTGCTGGTCGGGGGTCACGCGCCGCCGCCCTTCTCCCGCCGCTTGCGAACCCGAAACGCCGTCGCCCAGCCCGGCTTTTCCACCTGCGAACCCCGTCCCAACGCCAGGGCGTCGGCGGCGACATCGCGGGTGATCGTCGAGCCGGACCCGGTGTAGGCGCCCGCGCCGATGGTCACGGGGGCCACCAGGGCGCTGTTGGAGCCGATGAAGGCGCCCTCACCCACGTGAGTCTCGAACTTGTCGAAGCCGTCGTAGTTGCAGAAGATCGTCCCGGCCCCGATGTTGGCGCCCGCTCCCACCGTGCCGTCGCCCAGATAGGCCAAATGATTGGCCTTGGCGCCCGCGCCGACCGTGACCTTCTTGACCTCCACGAAATTGCCGATGTGCGCGCCCTCGCCGATATCGGCCCCCGGCCGCAGCCGCGCATAGGGCCCGATCAGCGCCCCGGCCCGCACCAGCGCGCCCTCCAGATGGCTGAACGATCGGATCACCGCGCCGGTCTGCACGGCGACACCGGGCCCGAACACCACATAGGACTCGACCACCGCCCCGCCGGCGATTTGCGTATCCCACGACAAATGCACTGTATCGGGCGCCGCCATGGTGACGCCGTCCGCCATCAGGGCGGCGCGGCGGCGGTTCTGGAACACCGCTTCGGCGGCGGCCAGCATGGCTTGCGAATCCACCCCGGCCACGGTCGCCTCGCAGGCGAAGGCCACCCGTATCTCGCGTCCGGCGGCCCGCGCCAGGGCGACGATATCGGTGAGGTAGTATTCGCCTTTCGCGTTGTCGTTCCGAACGGCCGACAACAGGTCGAAGAGGAGTGTTGCGTCGGCGACAAGAACTCCGGAATTACAAGCCTTTACCGCCAACTCTTCGGGAGAAGCCTCCTTCGCTTCGACGATACCGCGCAACGATCCGTCGTCATCGATCAACAACCGACCATAGGCGCGGGCGTCGGCGGCCTCGAAGCCCAGCACCGCGACATCCGCGCCGGCGTCCCGCAAATCGAACAGCGGAGCCACCGCCTCGGCGGTCAGCAGCGGCACATCAGCGTAGGTCACGATCACGTCGCCGGAAAATCCCGCCAGGGCGCCCCGCGCCGCCAGGACCGCGTGGGCGGTGCCCAGCGGCGGATCCTGAACGGCGATCGAGGCCTCGCCCAGGCGGGCGGCCACATGGGCGCGCACCCGCGGCGCATGGGCGCCCACCACCACCACAACCGGCTCGCAGCCGAGGGCGAGCGCCGCGTCGATAGCGTGATCGGCCATGGTCCGGCCGCCGATCTTGTGAAGCACCTTAGGCGTCGGCGACTTCATCCGCTCGCCCTTGCCGGCGGCCAGGATGACCGCGGCTCTCGGACGGGCCGATTTGGGGCGGACGACCTCG
Source organism: Pseudomonadota bacterium (assembly GCA_030854165.1). GTDB lineage: Bacteria > Pseudomonadota > Alphaproteobacteria > Caulobacterales > Caulobacteraceae > Acaudatibacter. The sequence continues at coordinate 1,487 of JALYTR010000508.1, forward strand.
GCGGTCATGGGCGAATCCTTGGGTGCGTCGGCAAGCCTTGCCATGCGCAGGGGTTTAGCCGAAACCGCGACGCGTTTCGATCCAGGAGTTCGCATTGCGCTTTGAACCTGCCGGCCTCGCCGACGCCACGGTGGTGTTCGATCTGGACGGCACCCTTGTCGATACCGCGCCGGATCTGGTCGGTACGCTCAATGTCCTGCTGGCGGATGAAGGCCTCCCGGCTATCGACATTGCCGAGGCGCGGCCGATGATCGGCCAGGGCGCCCGCGCCATGCTGGCCAAGGGGTTCGCCGCCGCCGGCGCGCTGCTCGGCGAGGCTCGGATGGCGACCCTGTTCGAGCGCTTCATCGACCGCTACCGCGGCCACATCGCCGAGGCGAGCCGCCCCTTTCCCGGCGCCGTGGCGGCGCTCGATGCGCTGGCGGCTGCAGGCGCGCGGCTGGCGGTCTGCACCAACAAGCGGACCGATCTGTCGGTGGCCCTGCTGCGCGCCCTGGGACTGGGCGACCGCTTCGCCGCCATCGTCGGGGCCGACGCCGCGCCGGCCGGCAAGCCGGACCCTCGTCACCTCATCGC
>JALYTR010000509.1 GCA_030854165.1 Pseudomonadota bacterium
GCTGGTCTCGGTGAACATCTTCGGCGGTTTCCTGGTCACCCAGCGCATGCTCGGCATGTACCGCAAGAAAGAGAAGACCAAGTGAGCCGGGCGGCGGGACGGGGAAGACCATGAACGCCAACCTCGGGGCGCTCGCCTATCTTCTGTGCGGGGTGCTGTTCATCCTGGCGCTGAGGGGCCTTTCCAGCCCGGTGACCAGCCGGCGGGGCAACCAGATGGGCATGGCGGGCATGGCCATCGCCGTGGCCGTGACGCTGGCCACCCTGTGGAAAGCTGGGGAACTGGACACCGTCACCGTAGCGCTGATCGGGGCCGGCGTGCTGGTCGGCGGAAGCATCGGCGCGGTGATCGCCCGGCGGGTGGCCATGACCGCCATGCCGCAGCTGGTGGCGGCGTTCCATTCCCTCGTCGGCCTGGCCGCCTGCCTGGTCGCGGTCGCGGCGATCTACACGCCGGCCGCCTATGGCATAAACCAAGGGTCGGGGGTGAGACTGGAGAGCCTGATCGAGCTTTCCATCGGCCTGGCCATCGGCGCGGTCACCTTCACCGGCTCGCTGATCGCCTTCGCCAAGCTCAACGGCAACATGTCCGGCGCGCCGATCAAGTTGCCGGCGCGGCACGTTTTGAACCTCGCCATCGCCGCCGCCATCGTCGTGCTCATCGTGGTGCTGGCGATGAGCGGCGGCCACGCCCTCTGGGCCTTTTGGGCCTTGTTCGCCCTGGCCCTGATCGCCGGGATCACCCTGATCATCCCTATCGGCGGAGCGGACATGCCGGTGGTGATCTCCATGCTCAACAGCTATTCGGGCTGGGCGGCGGCGGCGCTCGGGTTCACCCTGGCCAACGTCACCCTGATCATCACCGGCGCCCTGGTGGGCTCGTCCGGCGCGATCCTTTCCTACATCATGTGCAAGGGGATGAACCGCTCCTTCGTCTCGGTGATCCTGGGCGGCTTCGGGGGCGAGACAGTGGGCGCGGCCGGCGCGGCGGAGAGCCGGCCGGTGAAGCAGGGATCGGCCGAGGACGCCGCCTTCATCCTGAAGAACGCCTCCAAGGTGATCGTCGTGCCCGGCTACGGCATGGCGGTGGCCCAGGCGCAGCACGCCCTGCGCGAAATGGCCGACCGGCTGAAGGCGGAGGGGGTGGAGGTCAAATACGCCATCCATCCGGTCGCCGGCCGCATGCCCGGCCACATGAATGTCCTGCTGGCCGAAGCCAACGTGCCCTATGACGAGGTCTTCGAGCTGGACGACATCAACGCCGAGTTCGCCACCGCCGACGTGGCCTTCGTCATCGGCGCCAACGATGTGACCAACCCCGCCGCCAAGACCGACCCCAAGAGCCCGATCTTCGGCATGCCGATCCTGGATGTGGAAAAGGCGCGCACCGTTCTCTTCGTCAAGCGCGGCCTCGGATCGGGCTACGCCGGGGTGGAGAACGACCTCTTCTTCCGCGACAACACCATGATGCTGTTCGGCGACGCCAAGAAGATGGTCGAGGGCATCGTCAAGGCGCTTTAAGGGGGTGGCGCTAGGGCCGCAATTTGGGGGGGATGGCGGCGGCTTCCTCGGGGGTGAGCTTGGTGATCGCCTTGGCGATCAAGGGCTCGCGAAGCGCGCCCATTTCATCGGAGATCTCAAGGTCGAGATCCAGAGGGGTGCAGACGCTCGCATTGTCGCTGAGCTTCGAACTCAGATGCATGCCCGGCGAGCGAAGCAGGTCGGAGCCGACGCTGAGATCCACCCTATAGATGTCGCTGTTCACCTTCAGATAGAGCACCGTCGGGCTGGGCGAACTCCAGCCCTGCCATTCGGTGATGAAAAAGCATTTGTGCGTCGCGGGCGTGGACGCCGCGACAGCCGAAGCGGCCGGCAACGCCAAGCAGGCGGCAAAAAAGCCGGCCCGCATGGCCGATCTGCCCTTAAACATTGCATCCTCACCACAGTCGTCCCGAAATCCAGATGGCCCTCACGCGCGGGCTTGTCAAAGGGAGGCGGCTGGGTTGTGTCCATCTGACACACCGCTAGAAAACCCGATGACCCTTGCCGATC
>JALYTR010000127.1:0-1195 GCA_030854165.1 Pseudomonadota bacterium
AGCCAGCCCTGGTCCACATCCCACGATCGAAATGTCTTGCCCATAAGCGGAGTGAATCAGTGTTCACTCCATCCGTCGAGCGGATTATCCAGACAGGCTCCTAGGCCGTCCAGCTCGGCGATCTCGCGACGCAGCGCCGCCGAATCCGGCTGGGCGCCCTTCGCCAACATCTCCGCGGCGAGTCCCAGTCGGGTCAGCGGGGTGCGGAGCTCGTGGCTGGCGTGGGCCAACAAGGATTTGTGAGCGGCGAGCAGGGCTTCGATCCGATCGGCGGCGGCGTTGAAGCTGGTGGCGACGGCGGCGATTTCGTCGCGTCCCTCGACGGGGGCGCGGCGGGTCAGGTTTCCGGCGCCCCAGGCTTCGACGCTTCGCCTGAGCGTCTCCAGTCGGCGGGTGATCCTGGACACCACCGGGTAGGCGACGAGTCCGATGGTGGCCGCGACGGTCAAGAGCATCGCCAGCAAATGCGCGCCGTGCGCGCTCATGGCATGGCTCCGCGCGCCAATCGCGGCGCCAAGGGGTCGCTCGGCCATCAGGTGGGCCAGGCCCGCCCCCAGCACCGCGACGAACAGCAAGCTGGCGAGAAGCGTGAAATAGATTTGCCAGAACAGGCCGCGCCGAACCATCGCGCGCGCCTCAGGCCTGGTCCTGGACGCGAGCGAAGACATAGCCCGCCCCGCGCACGGTGATGATCCGGCGAGGATGGGCCGGATCGTCCTCGAGCGCCGCCCGAAGACGCGAGACGTGCACGTCGATCGAGCGGTCGAAGGCTTCCAGTTCGGCGCCCTTGGCGAGGTCCATCAGCCGTTCGCGCGACATCACCCGGCCGGCGTGCTCGGCAAACGCGAGCAAGAGGTCGAATTGATAGGAGGTGAGCGGTCGGGCGTGGCCGTCGATCCTCGCCGACCTCGAACCTGGATCGATCTCCAGGCGCCCGAATCGAATCGGCGCTTGCAACTCGACATCGCGCCGTCGACGCAAGATCGCCGCCAGGCGCGCCTGCAGCTCGCGCGGATTGAACGGTTTGGGCAGATAGTCGTCCGCCCCCAGCTCCAGGCCGACGATCCGGTCGGCCTCCTCACCCCGCGCCGTCAGCATCAGGATCGGCACGGTTGTGTGGGCGCGCAGCCGTCGGCAAACCTCAAGCCCGTCCATGTCTGGCAGCATGATGTCCAGGATCACCGCATCATAGGCC
>JALYTR010000127.1:1205-6586 GCA_030854165.1 Pseudomonadota bacterium
TCATAGGCCTCGCCGCACAGGGCGCGGCGGCTCACCGCCTCGATTCCGGCCGCTCCGGTAAGGCGCGACTCCACCGTAAAGCCGCCGGCCGCGAGATATTCGCCGACCATCCTCGCCAACCGCGCGTCGTCGTCGATGATCAGGAGTGAGTAGGTCATGGGCGGCGGGATGTGGCCTCGGCCAATGACGCGGCCCGTCGCCCCATGGACCCGCTCCGGGCCCGGGACAAGGGGGGCCCTGGGTGCGAGCGTTCCGGACGCGGGTCTTTCGGGCGAGAGTGGATCGGCGCCTTAGCTTCAGGGCGAGACTCGATGCTCCGCCATCAAAGCCGCGAGCTTGGCGCGCTGCGCCGGGGTCAGGACTTCCGCGGCGTCCGCGAAAGCCCGGATCATTGTCTTGCTGGCCTGGTCGATCTGGGCGATCTCGCGGCTCCTCAAAAGCTCAAGAGCCCCGCGATCGACGGTCGGCGCGGTGAGCCGGGCGTGGACCGCGGCGAGGGTCTCGTGCAACTGGACGTGCATGTCGTTCATGGGGGCGAAACCCCGCTGCATGATCGCGGTGATTTTGGCCTTCTGGTCGGCGCTGGCGCCGACCAGATCGAGCATGCGGGTCAGGTGGGCCGCCCCCATGGCGTGCATCGAGCCGTGGTCGCCGCCCCCCATCATCCCGTGCATGGCGCCGTTCTGGACGGCGTTCTGGGCGGCGGCGCCCAAAGCAGAGACCGTCAGGCCGCCGGTCGCGAACGCGGCGGCGAGGGCGGCGCCGAACAGCCAGCGGCGCCGCGAGGCGGGGGCTTTGGCGTTGGATCGGATCGGATCGGTCATGGTCGTGGCTCCGTTGCGTCGAGCCGCTGTCCGATGCGGGGCATCGCCGGCGGCTTCGGCCAAGGTTCTAGCCAAGTCGTGTTTCCCCGGTTCGCGGGCCGCGTAAATTTATGTAAAGCCGGGCGACGCCCCCGAACAGTGCCCTCCCGATTTGCTCCGTCGCGGAGCAGGGGGCGGTTCGTCCGCGACGATCGGCTATCTCGACCCCACCGGCGCCCGTTCCGCGTCCCGCTCGGCCCTGATCCTGGCGTGCAGGTCGCCATATTTGGCGAACTCCATGCGCGCGATGGTGCGGTTGTGGACCTCGTCGGGGCCGTCGGCCAAGCGCAGGGTGCGCTGGCTGGCGTAGGCGCGGGCGAGGCCGAAGTCGGAGGTCACCCCAGCTCCGCCGTGGGCCTGGATGGCGTCGTCGATGATCCGCAGGGCCATGTTGGGAGCCGAGACCTTGATCATCGAGATTTCCAGGCGGGCGGTCTTGTTGCCGGCCTTGTCCATCATGTCGGCCGCCTTGAGGCAGAGCAGGCGGTTCATCTCGATGTCGGTGCGGGCGGTCGCCACCCGCTGTTCCCACACCGAGTGTTCGGAGACGTATTTGCCGAACGCCTTGCGGCTCATCAGGCGCTTGCACATTTTTTCCAATGCCACTTCCGCCGCCCCGATGGTGCGCATGCAGTGGTGGATGCGCCCCGGCCCAAGGCGCGCCTGGGAGATCTCGAAGCCGCGCCCTTCGCCCAGGATAAGATTGTCCGCCGGAACGCGGACGTCTTCCAGTAGAACCTCCGCGTGGCCGTGCGGCGCGTCGTCGTAGCCGAACACTGGCAGCATGCGCAGCACCTTGACGCCTGGCGCGTCCAGGGGAACCAGAATCTGTGACTGTTGCTGGTGCGGCGCGGCATTGGGATTGGTCTTGCCCATGGTGATGGCGACCTTGCAGCGCGGATCGCCGACGCCGGATGACCACCATTTGCGGCCATTCAGCACATAGTCGTCGCCGTCACGATCGATGCGCGTCTCGATATTGGTGGCGTCGGAGGAGGCGACGGCTGGCTCGGTCATCAGAAAGGCCGAACGAATCTCGCCGTTCATCAGAGGGCGAAGCCATTGCTCCTTCTGCTCCAGGGTTCCGAATCGGTTGAGCACCTCCATGTTGCCGGTGTCCGGGGCCGAACAGTTGAAGACCTCCGAAGCAAACCCCACCCGCCCGAACATCTCGCAGATCGGCGCGTATTCCAGGTTGGTGAGCTGAATACCTTCGAACTGGAAGCTGTCTTCCAAGGGCGGCACGCCCGAGTGCGGCGGCATGAACATATTCCACAGGCCGGTCTTGCGGGCCTTGGCCTTCAGATCCTCGACGACGGGGATGACCTTCCACCGCTCGCCCTCGTGGACCTGTTCCTCGTATATCGGCACGGCGGGGTAGATGTGCTCGTCCATGAAGTCGCAGACGCGGCGCATCAATTCCTTCTGACGCGGGGAATAATCGAAATCCATGCGGGCGGCCCTTTCGGTTCAAACGATTGTTTGAATGGTTGTCGCATGGGAAGGCGGCGTGGGCAAGAGCGGCGCGGCGATCATCTTGAGTCGCGGTCTTCACGAATGAGATCGACGCGGTCCGGCTCACCCGCGGGGACGCGCGGCGCACTGGCGATGGCCTCGTCGATCAGCCGGCCGCGCCTCTCCCGAAAAAACGCCTTAAGCATTGCCTCGCTTTCCTGTGCCAGCACGCCTGCCAACACTTCGGGTCGCCAGTGGCAGGTCGGCTGCTGGAAGAACCGCGGGCCGTGGATCACCGCGCCGCCCTTGGGATCCTCCGCCCCGAATACCAGTCGCCCGATCCTGGCGTGGCTGATCGCGCCGGCGCACATGGCGCAGGGCTCCAGGGTGACGATCAGGGTGAGACCGGTCAGCCGGTAGTTGCGTCTGGTGAGGGCGGCGGCGCGCAGGGCGCGGATCTCGGCGTGGGCGGTAGGATCGTGGGTGTAAATTGGCGCGTTGCCGGCGCGGGCGATGACTTCGCCGGTGGCCGGATCGAACACCACCGCGCCGACCGGCGTTTCGCCCCGCGCGGCGGCGGCTTGCGCCTCTTGAAGGGCGATGCGCATGGTGGGAAGGTCATGGTCGGACATTCCCATCACCCAAGCGGGCCGGCGTCTGGCGGTCAAGCCTCGCCGCAGGCCGGCGGCGAGCGGGTGGCCAAGGCGCTGGCGCGGGCCGGGGTCGCCTCGCGCCGCGAAATCGAACGCCTGATCGAGGCAGGCCGGGTGGCGCTCAACGGCCAGGTGCTGACGACCCCGGCCGTCAAGGTGGGGGCCGGAGACATCCTCACCGTCGATGGCCTGGTGACCAGCGCGGCCGAGCCGGCGCGGCTGTTTCGCTATCACAAGCCGATCGGCCTGGTGACCACGCACAGCGATCCCAAGGGCCGGCCCACGGTCTTCCAGGCCCTGCCCGACGGCCTTCCGAGGCTGATTTCGGTCGGCCGGCTCGACATCACTTCGGAGGGCCTGCTCCTGCTCACCAACGACGGGGCTCTGGCGCGGGCCCTGGAGCTGCCGTCCGGCGGCTGGCCGCGGCGCTACCGCGCCCGGGCCAGGGGACGCATCGATCAGGCGCGGCTGGACCGCCTCAAGGACGGCATCACCGTCGAAGGGGTCCGTTACGGCGCCATCGAGGCCAGCCTCGACAAGGCCAGGGAAGGTCCGACGGGCGCGAACCTGTGGATCACCCTCACCCTCGCCGAGGGCAAGAACCGCGAAGTGCGCCGGGTCCTGGAGGCTCTCGGCCTGACGGTGAACCGCCTCATTCGCGTCGCCTACGGCCCCTTTGCCCTGGCGACCCTCGGTCCCGGCGCGGTGGAGGAGGTCGGCCCCAGAGTGATCCGCGAACAGCTCGGCCATCTCATCGCGCCCGCGAATCTGCCCAAGGGCGATCGCGCCCAGTTCAAGGCCCCGCTCGACCTTCCTCGCCGGCGCGACGCCGCCCGCAAGCCCATCCGAGCCGACGAGGCGCGGGAAGGGCCGCCGGCTCGCACCGCCTACAAACCGGGCTGGGCCAAGCCCAAACCACGCGCCAGGACCCAGCCCGCCGGGACGCGGCCCCGCCAGAGTGGCGCGCGCAAGCCGGGCGTATAAACCACGTCTCCCGGTCAAGCTCCCGCCGCGAGGCTGGCATGGGCCTCGCGCGGCCAGCGGCGGTGAAGCCACCACCATTCGCCCGGCCGTTCGCGCACGCGGGCTTCGATAAAGGCGTTGATGGCCGCCACGCCCGCCTCGATGTCGGCCGTCCGATCGCCGGTATTCGCCACGGGGATCGGATCGTGCACGATGCAGCGGAACCGCGCCCCACGGCGACGCTGGATGGACATGGGCTGCAGCGCCGTTGCGAACTTCAGAGCCAGGCGGACGGCGGCGGGATTGGTGCGGACGACGTGACCGAAGAAGAGGCCGGCGACGCCTCCGTCGTATTTCTGGTCGTTGAGCATGGCGACCGAGCGGCCGGACGCCAGGGCGACGAGCAGGGCCCGCGCGCCCTCGCCGCCCTTGGGGGCGAACATCCTCACCCCATAGCCGAACCGACTCTGTTTGATGCGCGCATCGACGTAGGGGTTGTTGGCGGCGCGGTAAGTCATGTCGCAGGCGACGCCGGCGCCCACGATCACCGCCGGCATGATCTCCAGATTCGAGAAATGTCCTGAAATGAAAACCACGGGCCGCTCGGAGGCGGCGATCCCGGCCAGCCGTTCCCCGTTCACCACCTCCACGCGACCGCTGGCCACGGTAAGCCGGTCGAGCAGGGGAAACTCCGCCGCGTAGCGACCGAAATTTTCCCATTGGGCGGCGAGCAGGCGCCGACGTTCGGCCTCTTCCATGCCTGGGAAGGCGAGGCGCAAGTTAAGTTTCGCGGTCTGGTGGGCACGCGTCAACGGGCCCAGGGCCTTGAACACCACGGCGCCCAAGGCCGAGGCGGCGTCCACCGGGAGGAGCCGGATGGCGGCGGTGAAAACATCGAAACCCAGGGCTTCGAGCCGCCACGCCAGATCCTGCATAAACGCCGAGCGGGCCTTGGCCATGGCCCATTAGGCTGGCCACGGCGCGCGATGCAACGCGGCGCCGTTGCTGGGAGACGTCCGTGCGGCCCTGAATCCAACGCGAATAGGGTTAGCCGCCCGGCGCGATCCTCGCCACGAGGGCGTCGAACTCCCGCCAGAAGACCGCTTGGATGGGGTCGGTTTCCTGCAGGATTTCGTGAAAGGCGCCGGGTATCTCGACAAACATCCCGCGCGGAATCCGGGCCGCCACGCGCCTTGAGCTCGCGTTATCGACCAGCCGATCCTCGCCGGCGGCGATCACCGTGACTGGGATGGCGATCCGTGTCACGCCCGGCCCGCGATCGAGCAGCCTCACGGCGGAAAAGGCGAAGGCGAGCCATCCCCAAGTCGGACTCCCCAAAGCCAGATCCGGGCAGGCGGCCACCTGAGCCAAGTTGCGTTCGTATCGAGCGCGGTCGTGGGTGAGGATGTTGGCCTCAAAGGTCATATCGGGCGCCGCTCCGCCACGC
>JALYTR010000128.1 GCA_030854165.1 Pseudomonadota bacterium
CCGCCGCCCCGGCCGAACCGATCCGCATCGCCCCCGCCGGCGCCCCCGGCCCCCACGCCGACCCGCCCCAAGACGCGCGCCGCCCCCAGAGGCGGCCTGCCAACCGCAAGAAATCCAACGCCGCGCCGAGGCGCTAAGTAAAAGCCGGCGCGCGACCGGTTCGGCGAGGAGACTTACAGGACGCCCGCAAAAGGCAAAGCTTACACGCCGGTGAAATGGTGCTAGGCTGGCCCATCGGCGTCGGGGGAGCCGCGAAAACGCGGTTCGGCAAGCGTTCGGCGCCACAACCTGTGGGAGCTGAAAACAATGAAGACTCTGGTTGGCGCGGCCGTCGCGGTCGCATGTCTTGGCATGGCCAGCGTGGGCTGGGCGGAAGCCTATAAGGATTATACGCCGCAGAAAGGCGCCTGGCAGGTCCAGGAAATCCACGTCGATCCCAATCACATCGACGACTATCTGGTCGGCCTCAAGTCGTCCTTGATTCCCGGCCAGGAGATCGCCAAGAAACATGGCCTCATCGACAGTTATCTCGTTCTGGTGCGCATGGATTCCGGCGGAGGCGGCGCCAACGTCATGCTGGTGACCCATTTCCCCTCCCTGTCGGCCCTGGAGCCCGATAAGGCGCGCGACCAGGCCATATTGCAGGAAAACTTGGCGATGTTGAGCAAGGAAAAGGGCGTGGCCCTGACCAACGGCTTCGACAAATATCGCACCTTCGTCCGCGACGGATTCTGGCAGGTGATGGACATGGGCAAGTAGGCGCCGGGCGCGCTCTTCTCCCCTCAAGCCTCCAGATGATACCTGGCCGAGCCGGCGCGGATGGCCGCCTTGACCAGGGGCTCGGGCAGATGGCGCAGCAGGGCGGCGGCGATCCTGTTGCGCCAGCCGGGGACGACCACGACCGCGCCGCGCTCATTGGCGCGGATGGCCGCCTCGACCACCGCTTCGGCGGTCTGGAAATAGAAGCGCGGCGAGGCGTCCATGGCGCTCTGGGTGCCGTTGGCCAGAGCGAATTCGGTGTGGGTGAAACCGGGGCAGAGGGCGGTGACGCGGATGCCCTTGGCGCGGTATTCCTCGTGCAGGGACTCCGAGACCTTGATCGCGAAGCTCTTGGCGGCCGGATAGAGAGTATGGCCCGCCATGCCCGGCGCGAACCCGGCCAGGGAGGCGACATTGACGATCGCCCCGCCGCCGCGCGCCACCATCGAGGGAATGACGCCGTGCGCCAGGCCGCAGGCGCTGACCACCAGGGTCATCAGGAAGTCGCGCTGCCGCTCCCAGGGAACCGCCGCGAAACTCTGCGGGATGGAGAAGCCGGCGTTGTTGATGAGCACGTCCACCTCCCGCCCTCGCGCGGCGACCGCGTCCAGCACCGTCGTCTCCGCCCCGAACACCGCCAGATCGACGCCGATGGCGAAGGCCTCGACGCCATGCGCGGCGGCGAGTTCGCCTGCCAGCGCTTCGAGCCGGTCGAGGCGCCGCGCCGCGAGGGCGAGGTCGTAGCCACGCCTGGCGTAGGCGCGCGCGAAGGCCGCCCCCAGCCCCGCCGAGGCGCCGGTGATCAAGGCCAGTTTTCTTGGGACCGCCGTCATTTTGCGTTAACCGGAAGGGGTGTGAGTCGGTGCGGCATGACAACAGGTTGTGCGTAGCCGGGCCATCGGTCAAACATCGACCGCGATAGCTGTGTGACAGTTAAGTGTGAGAGGGGGATTCGATGGCCGTGGACATGTCCGTCGATCTGATTTCCGCCACCGTTCAGCTCGAACAGCCGATCGGCGATGGTCTGCGAACCGTCGGCACGGGGTTCCTGATTTCCGATCCGGCTCCGGATGGAACCCCGCGCGTGGTGCTGGTCACCGCCAATCATGTCTTCGAGCGCATGCCCGGCGACAAGGCGACGGTGGGCTTCCGCGTCGAGGCGCCGGACGGCTCCTGGCGCTACGCCCCCCAGAAGATCGCCATCCGCAAGGGCGGTCACGAACTTTGGACCCATCATGCCAGCCGCGACGTAGCGTGCATCGCCATCGAAGCCCCGCCCGCCTTCGCCAGGGCCGCGATCCCCCTGGGCTGGCTGGCCGGCGACGACGCTTTCAACACATATCAACTGGGCCCCGGCGATGAGCTGATGGCGCTGGGCTTTCCCCAGGGCCTGTCGGCCAATTCCGCCGGCTTTCCGATCCTGCGATCCGGACGCGTGGCCTCCTACCCCTTGGGACCGTCCAGCGCCTTCCCGACCTTCCTGCTCGATTTCCACGTCTTTCCCGGCAATTCCGGCGGCCCGGTCTTTCTGGAAGACGGCCTGCATCGCGCGTCCGGAGCGCCCGCCGACTCCCAGACCCCCTTCGTCGCCGGCATGCTGACCCAACAGGTCGAGCAGGGCGCTGAAAACCTGGAGATCGGCATCGTCACCCAGGCGAGGTTCATCCGCGAGACCGTGGCCCTCCTTGACGCGGCGCCCGGCCACGCCGCGCCCGCCGATGCGCCCACTAAAATCGCCGGCGCCTTCGCCACCGATACGGCGGCGAAGAGACGATAGAGGCTCGGCTTTCCCAGGCCGCCAGCGCGCTTTCCCATTCTTCATGGGGGAAGGGACCCCGAAGGGGTGGAGGGGGCGGCCGCGCCATGGTTGCTTTGGCCGTTCACGCAAACCCTTCCTACCCCCCGTAGAGCACGCCGATAATCTCCGCCACGCAGGCCGGCCGCTCCTCGCCCTCGATCTCGATGGTGCATCGGCTGGTGACCTGTACGCCGCCGGCCTTGGGCTCGACGCCGATCAGGCTCTGGCGCAGGCGCACCCGCTTGCCGACCCGCACCATGTTGGTGAAGCGAACCTTGTCGGAGCCGTAATTGATCCCCCGGGTGACCCCATTCACAGCCAAAAGGCCGGCGGTCAGGTGGGGTATCAGGGAGAGGGTCAGATAGCCGTGGGCGATCGGACCGCCGATCTCGCGGGTGGCGCGCTCCACATCGACATGGATCCACTGATGGTCGCTGGTGGCGTCGGCGAACCGGTTGACCCGTTCCTGGGTGATCTCCAGCCAGTCCGAGACCCCCACCTCCTGGCCCACCAGACTGGCGATATCCTTCAATTCGATCGGATTCATTCCGCCTTCTCGTCTTGGTTTGGAAAGTCGCCGTCTTCTCACATGAATTTCCACGACGGGGTAACGCGCGTCAGACGATCGTCCCGCCGGTCTTGCCCCAATAGGCGTCGCGGATCAGGCGTTTGTAGAGCTTGCCGGTGGCGTGGCGGGGGAGCTCATCCATGAAGTCGATCCGCCGGGGCGCCTTGATGTGGGAGAGGTTGGCGCGGCAGAAGGCGGAGAGTTCGGCCGCCAGCGCCTCGCCGGCGTCGTCTGGGTTCGCCGGCTGGATCACGGCCACCACCTCTTCGCCCATCTCCTCGTGCGGCGCGCCGATCACCGCGACATCGGCCACCTTGGGGTGGGTGATGAGGAGGTTCTCGATCTCCTGGGGATAGATGTTCACGCCACCGGAGATGATCATGAAGCTCTTGCGGTCGGTGAGGAAGAGGTAGCCGTCCTCGTCCAGCCAGCCGACGTCGCCCAGGGTCGTCCAGCCGTGCTTGTTGCGGCTCTCGGCGGTCTTTTCGGGGGCGTTGTGGTATTCGAACTCGCCACCGCCGGCGAAATAGACGTCGCCTTCGGTTCTCGGCGGAAGCTCGTCGCCGGCCTCGTCGCAGATCTTGACCTCGGCGGTCAGGCCCTTGCCCACCGAGCCCTTCTTGGCGAGCCATTCGACCGCGCTGATGGCGCAAAAGCCGTTGCCCTCGGTGCCGGCGTAGTATTCGTGGATGATCGGCCCCCACCAGTCGATCATCTGCTCCTTCACCGGAACCGGACACGGCGCGGCGGCGTGGAAGACGCTCCTTAGCGACGAAAGATCGTATCTGGCCCGGACCTCGGCCGGCAGCTTCAGCATGCGGACGAAGTGCGTCGGCACCCACTGGGCGCAGGTCACCTTGTATGTCTCGATGTAGGCGAGGGCTGCTTCCGGCTCGAACCGCTCCATCAGGACCACCGTGCCGCCCAGGGCCTGCACGGCCATGGACCAGCCGAGCGGAGCGGCGTGGTAGAGGGGAGCGGGCGACAGATAGACGGTGTCGGCGTCCATGCCATAGAGGCCCGCCCCGACCATGGCCAGCGGACTGGGCGCGCCGATCGCCGGATCCGCCAGCGCCCCGCTCAGCCGTCTGACGCCCTTGGGCCGGCCGGTGGTGCCCGAGGAATAGAGCATGGCCGAGCCTGCGCACTCGTCGGCGATGAGTGTGGTCGGCATGGCCGCGCGCGCGGTCTCGAAGCGCTCGAACGGTCCTGTCGCGCCATCGACCATGAAGAGCTTCACCCCCGAAATCAGCGGGGCGACCTGGAGCGCGACCTCGGCCACGCCGGCCGAGGCGATGAGCACCTTGGATTCGCTGTCGGCGACGATGTACTCGACCTCGCCGGCGGTGAGCTTGGAAGAGATGCAGGTGAAGCGCACGCCGCTCCTCTGCGCCGCCCACAGCAATTCGTAGTATCGCGGGCTGTTGTCCATGAAGAAGGCGACGCCGTCGCCGGTCTGGACACCGACCGACCGCAGAAGGTGCGCTCCCTGGTTGGATCGCGCCTCAAGCTCGCCATAGGTGACGGTCTCGCCCGAGGCGGCCATGATGTAGGCCGCCTTCTCCGGGTGCGTCCTGGCGTGGACCGACGGATGCATGTCAGACCGCCAGGGAAGTGGCGGGCGCGCGCTCCAAAATCATGTCGGCCGCCTTCTCGGCGATCATGATGGTCGGGGCGTTGGTGTTGCCCGAGACGAGCCTGGGCATGACCGAGGCGTCCACGACACGCAGGTTTTCTACGCCGATCACCCGCAGCTCGGGATCGACAACGGCGGCGGGCCCATGGCCCATCTGGACAGGTCCCCACCGGGTGATAGATGGTCGTGCCGGCCGCCCGCGCGTACTCCAACAGCATCGCGTCGGTATCGAAACCCGGCCCTGGCATCATCTCGTGGTCGATCCAGGGGGCCAGAGCCGGCTGGCCGGCGATGGCGCGGGCCCATTTGAGCGACGCTGTGGCGACCTCCTGGTCCAGGGGATCGCTGAGGTAGTTCGGCGTGATCGCCGGATGCACCGTCGCGTCGGGCGAGGCGATGCGGATGTGGCCGCGGCTTTCCGGGCGAAGCTGGCAGGGGGCGATGGTGAGCCCCGGCTGGTCCTCCAGCTCCATCTTGCCCTCCTTGGTGTACTTCTCCGTGTCGCTGGTGGCCGGCAGGATGTGGAACTGGATGTCCGGGCCGGAAAGGTCGGGGCGCGACTTGCAGAAGGCGGCGATATGGGCCGCCGAAAGGGTCAGCAGGCCCTTGCGCTGGAACAGGTATTTCAGCGTCTCGCCCAGGAACCGCGCGCCCCGGGTAAGCTCGTTCACCGAAACCACGCCGGCCTTGAGCCGCCAGGTGGCCAGGATGACATAGTGATCCTGCAGGTTTTCGCCCACGCCCGGGCGGTCGGCGACCAGCGGCACGCCATGCTCGGCGAGCAGGGCCGCCGGGCCTATCCCCGAGAGTTGCAGAAGCTGGGGCGAATTGACCGCCCCGCCGCAAAGGATCACTTTGCGCGACGCTCTGGCGAGCTTGCGCGCTCCGCCCTGCAGAAATTCCACGCCCACGGCCTTCTTGCCCTCGAACACCACGCGGGTGGCCAGGGCGCGGGTCTCCACGCGCAGATTGGCCCGCTTCATGGCCGGATGCAGATAGGCCACCGCCGCCGAGCACCGCTGGCCGTTCTTCACCGTGAGCTGGTACCAGGCGACCCCCTCCTGATCGGCGCCGTTGACGTCCGGGTTGCGCGGAATGCCCGCCTGGACGCAGGCCTCGATCACCGCGTCAGAAACCGGATGGCCCTCGGTGACGTCCGACACGTTCAGCGGCCCACCCACCGCGTGATGTTCGCCGGCGCCGCGCTCCTGGTGCTCGGCGCGCAGGAAATAGGGCCGCACGTCGTCCCACCCCCAGCCTTCGCAGCCCAACTGACGCCAGCCGTCGTAGTCGGCATGCTGGCCACGGATATACAGAAGGCCGTTGATCGACGAGGAGCCGCCCAGCACCTTGCCGCGCGGCCACACATGCGCGCGACCGCCGCTCCCCGGATCGGGTTGCGTGACATAGAGCCAGTTGACCTTGGGATCCTTGAGCGTCCGCGAATAGCCCACCGGCACGTGGATCATCAGGTTGGACATGAATTGCGAAGGCTCCCGCGTCGGCCGGTCATCGCCGCCCGCCTCCAGCAGCAGCACCCGCGTCCTGCCGTCGGCCGAGAGCCGATTGGCCAGCACGCACCCCGCCGACCCGGCCCCGACGATGATGTAGTCCGCCGCGATGGGTTCGGGCATGGGCGTTTTCCTGGAACAAGAGATTATCGTTGTTCAGGTGTTATGGCGCGCCGGACGTGGCCCCGTAAAGGCGCAAGGCGCGCGAGGCGGGGCCGGGGCGCGGGGGGGCCTACGCGTCTTGCTAGGCTCAGGACTCATTGATCACAGCCAGTAGCATACGGTGGCGGCGATGCAGATGGCGGACATGAAG
>JALYTR010000510.1 GCA_030854165.1 Pseudomonadota bacterium
CATGAACCGAAACGGGCAGCAGCCAGCCCTGGTCCACATCCCACGATCGAAATGTCTTGCCCATAAGCGGAGTGAATCAGTGTTCACTCCATCCGTCGAGCGGATTATCCAGACAGGCTCCTAGCGCCCCACCTTCCTCAACACCCCGCCCTTGTGCAGGGCCACATGATCGGTCTTGTCGCTCTTGATCTCGTACTGCGGCTCGGCGGGGCTGGCGTGGTGGGTGTGACCTTTGTAGTCGGTGTCGGCGGTGTGAATCTTGACGATCGCGCCACTGACGTGGCCAGCCTCGGAATTCTAGGCGACATGATCGCCGACCTTGAAGCTCTTGGTCACGGCGCGCCCATGACCTCCTCGAAGGCGCGTTCGGCTTTGAGGCCGGCCAGGTCGCGGTGGAACTCCGCCACGGCGAGCCGCTTGCCGCCGAGGCTGTAGGTGACGGTTGCGTCGGTCCCCAGCGCGCCGTCGATGCGAACATCGTCGAAGCTCTCGGCGTGACCGATATAGGCGATCGCCAGGTCGTACTGTTCGGTCCAGAAAAAGGGCACGGCTTCGAAGTGCTCGCGCGCGCCCAGGATGTTGCGCGCCGCCGCCTGGCCAAGCCGCTCGGCGACCACCCAATGCTCCACCCGGATCGCCTGGACGCTCAAGGGGTCGGGCCAACGGGCGATATCGCCGGCCGCCCAGATTCCGGGCGCGCTGGTCCGCAGGAATTCATCGACGGTGACGCCCCGGTCGATGGCCAGGCCCGCGGCCTTGGCCAGCTCGATCGCCGGGCGCACCCCGACGCCGATGACGACCAGGTCCGCTTCCAACGTCTCGCCGTTCTTCAGCGTCACATGGTGGGCGTCGATGGAGACGGCGGTGGTTCCCAGATGGAAGGTCACGCCACGCTTTTCGTGAACGCCCCGGATGAAGGTCCCGACCTCCTTGCCGAGCACCTTTTCCATGGGGACGGCTTCGGGCGCCACCACGGCCACGCCGACGCCGCGTGTGCGCAGCGAGGCGGCGACTTCCAGGCCGATGAAGCTCGCCCCGATCACCACCGCCCGCTTTGCCCCGGCCGCCGCCGCCGCCAGGGCCTCGCCGTCCAGCTGCGAGCGCAGATAGTGGACATGAGGCAATTCGGTGCCGGGCAGATCCAGGCGAACGGGCGTGGCGCCGGTGGCCAGCAGCAGGGCGCCGTAGGGGAGGCGCGCACCGTCCTCCATCTCCACCGTCCGGCCCGCCACGTCGATCGCCTTGACGCGGGAATCCAGCCGCAGTTCGATGTCGTGCTCGGCATAGAAGGCGGCTGGACGCAGGGGATTGGACGCCGCGTCGGCCGCGCCCGACAAAAAGCCCTTGGAAAGATTGGGCCGGTCGACCGGCCGGGTGAGATCGGCGCTCAGCATCAGCACCCGGCCGCCGAAGCCCCCGCGCCGCAAGGTTTCCGCCGCCGCATTGCCCGCCGCGCCGCCGCCGACAATCACCACCGAAGCTGGATGAGTCTCCGCCGAGCGCGCCGGCGTGGCGGCGATCTTGAGTTTCTCCCGCACGAAGACCGTCTCGCCGACCCGCTCCACGTTGAAACAATCCACCGGGTCCAGCGCTGGCGGCCGCAGGGGCGCGCCGGTGCGCAGGCTGAAGCACGCGTGGTGCCAGGGGCAGCGCACCGTTTCGCCGACCAGCAGCCCCTCGTTAAGCGGCCCGCCATAGTGGGTGCAGACCGCGCCGATGGCGAACACCGCCTCGCCGCGTCTCGCCAGCAGCACGGCTTCTCCGGCGGCGTGGCCCAGCAGCATGGCTCCGTCGGCAAGGTCGGCGAAGGCGATGCCTTTGCTGAGATCGGGACCTTCGAGGGGTGCGTCGGAACCACTCATGGTGCGCTCTGAGAAATAGAGGGAGACCCTCGTAACCCAATCTAGGGCGATCCGTTCCACCCTCCCCAGGCGACCGCGCGCGAGCTACAAGCCGCTCCATGCCGGCCTGGCCAACCCTCCCCCGCCGCGTCCTGCTGCGTCTCGCCGGCGCCGGCCTCGCCGCCGCGCCCTTGCCCGCTCTTGCCC
>JALYTR010000129.1 GCA_030854165.1 Pseudomonadota bacterium
GGCTGGAAGCCCGCGCTACGAACGGAAGCCGCCCTCACGACGTCTCCCCGCCGCTGACCGAGAGGGCGACGCCGTTGATGGCGCCGGCTTCGGCGGAGGCCAGCCAGGCGACGGCGGTCGCCACCTGAGCGGGGGTTACCAGGCGGCCCTGGGGATTGGCGGCGGTGAAGAAGGCTTCGCCGGCGGCGCGATCGCCCGCCGCGCGCGCCGCGATGTGGTCGATGGCCCGCTCGATGATCGGTGTGCGGGTATAGCCGGGGCAGACGGCGTTGACGGTCACCGTCGTGGTCGCCACCTCCAGGGCGAGGGCGCGGGTGAGGCCGACCAAGGCGTGCTTCGCCGCCACGTAAGGGCTGACGTTGACATAGGGTTTCAGGCCGGCCGTGCTGGCGATGTTGACGATGCGCGCCCAGGGGTGGGTCCCGAGGCCGGGGAGAGCCGCCCGGGTCATGCGCACCGCGCCCAGCAGGTTCACGTCCAGGCAGGCGATCCAGGCGTCGAGATCGATTTTCTCGAACCTCCCAGCGGCAACGGACCCCGCGTTGTTGACCAGGACCTGAACCGGGCCGCGCTCGGCCTGCGCCCGCGCCAGGGCCGCGGCGACCGCCGCATCGTCGGTGACGTCGCAGACAGCGAAGCTGGCGTGCTCAATGGTCCGGGCCGCCGCGGCGAGGCTGCCGGCCGATCGTCCCATAAGAGTCACCGCGTGGCCGCGCGCCGCCAGAGCCTTGGCGATCGCTAGGCCAATGCCGCCGGCCCCGCCGGTGACGACCGCGTGGCCAAGTTTCGTTTCGACCGTCATGCAAGGCGCTCCACGCATTGAAATATCCACACGGCGCGCATAGCGTCCAGCAAACTCGCCGCCGGAGCCGCCGCAAAATGACCGAGGGACCCGATGCGCCGACGCGGCTGGAGTGGACGCAGGATCAGGGTGTCGTCCGCGTCCGCCTTGTCCGGCCGGCCCGCAAGAACCCGCTGACCTTCGAGGTCTATGCCGAGTTGCGCGACCGTTTCCGCGCCCTGGCCAGCGACCGCTCGGCCAAGGCGGTGGTGCTGAGCGGAGCGGGCGACAACTTCTGTTCCGGGGGCGATGTCCACGACATCATCGGGCCCCTGGTCGGCATGGACATGACCGGCCTGCTGGCCTTCACGCGAATGACCGGCGATGTGGTCAAGGCCATGCGCGCCTGTCCCCAGCCGATCGTCGCGGCGGTGGATGGGGTGTGCGCCGGGGCCGGGGCGATCCTGGCCATGGCCAGCGACCTGCGCATAGCCACGCCGCAGGCCAAGGCCGCGTTTCTGTTCAACCGCGTGGGCCTCGCCGGCTGCGACATGGGCGCCTGCGCCATGCTGCCGCGCATCATTGGCCAGGGGCGGGCCGCCGAACTGCTTTATTTCGGGCGCTCGATGAGCGCCGAGGAAGGCGAGCGCTGGGGATTCTACAACAAGCTGGTCTCCCGCGAGCAGCTTATGGAGGAGGCGCTCGCCTGGGCGACGCGGATCGCCGCCGGCCCCACCTTCGCCAACGGCGTCACCAAGACCCAGCTTCACCAGGAGTGGAACATGGGCCTGGACCAGGCCATCGAAGCCGAGGCGCAGGCCCAGGCGATCTGCATGCAGACCAGGGATTTCGAGCGCGCTTACCGCGCTTTCGCGGACAAACGGCAACCGGTGTTCGAGGGCGACTGAAATGACCGGGACGCGGACTCTGCTGCCGGACGGCTGGCCCAGGCCGAAGGGTTACGCCAACGGGGTGGCGGCTGAGGGCCAGATGGTGTTCGTAGCCGGGCAGATCGGCTGGGACGAGCAGGAACGGCTGGTCGCGGATGATTTCGCGGGACAGTTCCGGCAGGTTCTCATCAACACGCTGTCCGTCCTGCGCGAAGCCGGCGCGGGGGCCGAGCACATCTGCCGCATGACCTGGTTCATCACCAGCCGCGACGAATATCTGGCCGCCCTCCCCGCTGTCGGCGCGCATTGGAAAGACCTGATGGGGCGCAATTTTCCGGCCATGGCGGTTGTGGTGGTGGCCGGCCTGATCGAGGCGGGGGCCAAGGTCGAGATCGAGACGACGGCGGTCGTTTCCATCGAGGCCGGCGAGTCGTGAAGATAGCGGTGGTGGGCGGAGGCCCGGGCGGCCTCTATTTCGCTCTGCTGACCCAGAAGGCCAGACCCGACTGGGAGATCGTCGTCTTCGAGCAGAACCGGGCCGACGACACCTTCGGCTTCGGCGTGGTGTTCTCCGACGAGACCTTGGGCGAATTTCTCAGCCGCGATCCGGAATCCCACGACGAGCTCAAGGGAGCCTTCGCCTACTGGGACGACATCGTCATCCGCTACAAGGGCGAAGAGGCCCGGTGCGGCGGCAACGGCTTCGCCGGCTGCTCGCGCATCGCCCTTCTGACCATCCTGCAAGGCCGAAGCCGCGCGCTGGGCGTCGATCTGCGCTTTTCGACGGTGGTGGACGATCCCGCGGCCCTTGAGGGCTACGACATCGTGGTCGCCGCCGACGGGGCCGCATCCCGTATCCGCGAGCGCCTGAAGGATCGTTTCCGTCCAGAGGTTCGGGTGAACCGCAACAGGTTCGCCTGGATGGGTTCGACCCGGCCGCTCAGCGCCTTCACCTATTTCTTCAAGGAGACGGCGGCGGGGCCGATCTGCGCCCACACCTACCAGTATCAGGCCGGCATGGGGACCTGGGTGATCGAGATGGGGCCGGACACCTGGAACGACCTGGGCTTCGCCGGCATGGACGAGGATGAGAGCGCGCGGGCGTTGGAGGCGATCTTCGCCGAAGAACTTCAAGGTCACCCGCTGATCGTCAACCGCTCGCTGTGGCGCAACTTCCCGCGCATCGCCTGCGAGCGCTGGTGGCGTGGCAACATCGTCCTGCTGGGCGACGCCAAGGCCACCGCCCACTTTTCGATCGGCTCGGGGACCAAGCTGGCCATGGAATGCGCCATCGCCCTGGCCGACGCCGTGACGGCCAAGGCGGAGACGAGCATCCCGGCGGCGTTCGAGGCCTATGAGGCGGCCCGCCGCGCGCCGGTCGAGGTGACCCAGCACAGTGCCGATGTTTCCATGGCCTGGTTCGAACATATGGAGCGCAGCTTCGACATGAAGCTTCGCCAGTTCGCCATGGTAGTGATGTGCCGGGCCAAATCGATCACCTGGGACAATCTCCTCCTGCGCGATCCGGCTTTCGTCGCCGCCTTCGAGGACGAGTGGTATCAGACCTGGTTCGAGGAGAGCGGCTTCGACTGCCGCGCCGAGCGGCCGGGCCCGATGTTCACCCCCTTCGCCCTGCGCGGCCTGACCTTCGCCAACCGGGTGGTCGTCTCGCCCATGGCCCAGTACCGCGCCACGGACGGGGTTCCGAACGACTGGCACTTCGCCCACTACGCCGCCCGCGCCCTGGGCGGCGCGGGACTGGTGTTCACCGAAATGACCTGTCCCTCGCCGGACGCCCGGATCACGCTGGGGTGCACGGGGCTGTGGAACGACGCCCAGGAAGCCGGTTGGAAACGGATCGTCGATTTCGTCCACGCCGAAAGCGCTGCGGCGATCTGCCTGCAACTCGGTCACGCCGGCGCCAAGGGATCGACCCAGCTCGGCTGGGAGGCCATGGATCATCCGATCGGGCGCGCCGCCGACAACTGGCCGCTCGTCTCGGCCTCGCCGGCGCCCTACGTGGAAGGCCGCAACACCCTCCCGACCGAGCTCGACCGCGCCGGCATGGACGCCATCGTCGCCGATTTCGCATCGGCGGCCGAACGGGGTCTGCGCGCTGGCTTCGACATGCTCGAACTGCACTGCGGCCATGGCTATCTGCTGGCGAGCTTCCTCTCGCCCCTCACCAACCGGCGCGCCGACGCCTACGGCGGGGCGGTGGAAAATCGTGTCCGCTTCCCCCTTGAGGTGTTCGCCGCCCTGCGCGCGGTCTGGCCGGCGGACAAGCCGATGTCCATGCGCCTGTCGGCCTGTGACTGGGCGCCCGGCGGCATCTCCGAGGAGGACGTCGTCGCCATCGCCCGCGCCTTCGCCGCCGCCGGTTGCGACCTGATCGATGTCTCGGCCGGCCAGACGGTGGCCGATCAGCGGCCCATCTATGGCCGCATGTTTCAATCCAGCTTCGCCGAGGCGGTGCGCAATATCACCGGCCTGACCACCATGGCGGTGGGGGCGATCACGGAAGCCGCCCAGATCAACACCCTGATCGCCTGCCGGCGCGCCGACCTGGTGGCGCTCGGCCGCGCGCACTTGACCGACCCCTTCTTCACCCGCCGGGCCGAAGCCTGGTACGGCGTCCCCGAGCGAAGCTGGCAGAAGCCCTATATTCCCGGTCTCCTGCAATCGCACCGCGAGGCGGCACGCGAGCGCGAACGCCTCATCGACCTGCAGCGCAAGGCCAAGCCGAAACGGGGGGGATCGTGAGCGCGATGGTACCGCCTCTCCGGATTGAACGGAGGACCTCCAGATCCACAATCTGGCGCTCTAACCAACTGAGCTAAGGCGGCCTATCGGCGCGGCGTTTCGTTTAGTCGCGAAGCGACGGCCGATCAAGCTGCGCCGCGGCGGGCAAAACGAAAACCCCGGAGGTCGCGCCTCCGGGGTTCGCGGCTTGGCGCCTTGTGGACGCCTAGTCTTTGGGCGCCGGGGTGAACCGGATGGGGATGTTGATCGTGGCGCCGCCGACGGGGGCGCCGTCCCTGGTTTTCGGCCGCATCTTGAACAGCTTCGCCATTTTCAAGGCTTGCGTGCCGAACTCCTGATCGCTCGGATCTTCGGACACCACCGAGCAGCTATCCAAAGTGCCTTGAGCCGTCACGACACAGGATATCTCCGCGCGCCCGCCGATCTGCAGACGGTCGGCCCGCTCGGGGTAAAACTTCTGGAAGTCATCGCCGTTCGGTTTGCGCAGCCAGTCGGGGTTGGAGATCACCGTCGGACGCGGCGGGGGCTCCTTCACCGGCGCGGCTATGACCGGCGGAGCGGGCGGGGCCGGCTTGGGACGTTCCACGGGCGCGATGAAGAGCGGAGGGGGGGCCGGGATATTCGGGGCCACCACGGCTGGCGGCCGCGGCTGAACCGGCGGCGGAGGCGGTAGGTTCTTGGGCGGCGGCGGAGGGGGCGGCGGAGGCGGCGGCGGGGGAGGCGGATGGATCAGTTGGGCGTTGGTCTTCTCATCGGCATAGTTCTGATACTTTGTGTGGAATTTCCACTGGTAGAGGTAATAGCCGATGATGCCATGGAACACCGCCGCAAAGAGGATGGCCACCCACACGCCGTTGTTGCGACGCGGACGGGGGACATCGAACGGATTGTGCGCCGGGTGGGCGAGATCGATGGGTTGAACAGTCGCTGCCGGGGTCTCGGTCATTTCTTCAGCCCGGACTTGTCCTCGCCCACCAGGGCCACGCTGTAGAAGCCGTTATCCTGCAGCTTGTTCATCACGGCCATGAAATCCATGTACGGCAGGTTCTCGTCTCCGCGAATGAAGATGCGCTCCTTCGAAGGATCGCGGACCCCGACCGCCGCCTTGAGATCGGTCCCCAGAGTGTCGAGGTCGGACGCATTGTCCTGAACGAAGACCCGCCCGTCCTGCTTGATCGAAATATAGACCGGGGTCGGGGGGTTCTTCGCCGGCTTCGCCGCCGCCGGCGGCAGTTTCACCTTGATCGTCACGCTGGCCAGAGGGGCTGCGACCATGAAGATGATCAGCAGCACCAGCATGACATCCACGAACGGCGTAACGTTGATCGAGGCGTTCTGCGCGACGTCGTAGCGGCCGCCGCTTGGCCCTGAAAGTTTCGCGGCCATCCGCCTTACGCTCCCTTGTCGAGCTGCCGGGAGATCGCGTTGATCAGCTCGGCGACGAAGCCCTCGGATCTGGCCCCGTAACTGGTGATCTGGGTCTGGAAGTAGTTGTAGAACACCACCGCCGGAATGGCCGTGAAGAGACCGATGCCGGTGGCCAGAAGCGCCTGGGCGATGCCGGGCGCCACCACCGCCAGATTGGTGGTGTTGGTGTTGGCGATGCCGATGAAGGAATTCATGATCCCATAAACGGTGCCGAACAGGCCGATGAAGGGAGCGTTGGCCCCCACCGAAGCCAGGAACTGCATACCGCCGGACAGGCGCCGGGCCAGGGAGGACTGCACCGCCCCGATCGCCGTGGAGGCGCGGGTGATCGTCGAGTCACGGTGTTCGCCGGCCACCTGAAGGCCCGCCTGCCGGGATAGCTCGACCTCCGACGCGGCGGAGGCGGCCATGTCGGCCATGGGATTGCCAGCGAATTCCTCGGATTCGCCGATCTTGCCCATGTCGTTAATGGACTTGGCGCCGCGGAACGATTCCAGGAACCGGTCGGAGCCGCTCTTCAGAGCGCGGAACTCGAAGAGCTTGATGATCAGCAGCATCCAGGAGAGGACCGAACAGGCCAGCAGGCCCAGCATGACAATCTTCACCACCAGGTCGGCCTGCTGGAACATCACGATCGGGGTCAGCTTGCCGTTGGCGGCGCCGCCGACCTTCATGCCCTCGGCGTTCACCGGAGCGGTGCTGTCGGCGGT
>JALYTR010000511.1 GCA_030854165.1 Pseudomonadota bacterium
GGCTCCGGCCGGGTCGAACGGCGCGAGCATCGGCGGAGCGGCGCCGTCCAGGGCGAGAGCGGCCACCGCTTCGCCGATGGCCGGGGAATGCTTGAAGCCGTGGCCGGAGCAGGCGGAGATCACGATGGTGCATTCGCGTTCGGGGTCTGGGCCGATCAGGAAGCGGCTGTCGGGGGCCAGGGTGTAGAGGCAGGCGACCGACTTCAGCCACGCGTCGCCGAGACCTTCCAGGCGCCCAGCCACATGGCGGCTATGCATGGCCAGCGCCTCATCGCGGGTGACCGTCCTGTCGATCCGTTCAGGCGTGGCGGCGGACGCCTTGAACCTCTCCATCGACACCTTCACGCGCGCGATCCGGGGAGAACTGGAAAGCCGTAGAACCAATCCTCGGCGCCGGCGCCGTGCATCCACATGAAGACCGGGAAGCGATCGGGCGCGAAGGCGGCCGGGTCGCTCGGCGCGAACCAATGCATGACCTGTCGGTAGAGGCGCAGCGAGCGGGCGTAGACGCCGCCGAGCAGGGCCGCCGCCCAGGCGCCCGCCGCGACAACGACTTGGGCCGCCTCGTAAGCGGATTTGTCGGTCTTGACGCGGGCGCCGCCCGCGTCGGAAACGATGCTCAGGACAACCTCGCCGGTGCGCAGGTTCGCGCCGAAGCGCTCCGCGAGGGTCAGGTGGGCGGCGATGCAGCGTTCGGGATAGAGGAGGCCGGCGCCTGGCTCGAAATAGGCGATCTCGTCGTCGCGCAAGCTGAATTGCGGGAAGCGCCGGTGTGTTTCGCCAGCCGTCAGCACCTCGTGAGGAACATCGTGCCGCTCGGCGACCTCGATGGTGCGGCGCACGAAATCGGTCTTGCCGGGATGTTCGCCGCCCAGGCCCGGCGCGCCGATGAACAGGCCGCCGGTGGTCAGCATCAGGGCCTCGCCAGTCTCGGCTTCCATCTCGCGCCACAGTTGGTGCGAGCGCCGGGCCAGGGGCACATAGTCGTCGCCCTCGCCGATGGCCTGGCGGGTGACGCGGCTCTCGCCATGGCTGGAGCCCTGGTCGTGCGGCGGCCGGTAGCGATCGATCCCCAGCACCCGGGCGCCGCGCCTGGCGAGATGGTGGAGGGTGGCGCTGCCCGCCGCTCCCAGGCCGACCACGATGACGTCGAGGATCATTCCTCCAGGCTCATCAGGCTGGCGTTGCCGCCGGCCGAGGTGGTGTCGACGGTGTAGGTGCGTTCGACGCAGAAGCGCGGCAGATAGTGTGGGCCGCCGGCCTTGGGGCCGGTCCCCGACAGGCCCTCGCCGCCGAACGGCTGGACGCCGACCACCGCGCCGATCATCGAGCGGTTGACATAGAGGTTGCCGACCCTGGCCCGCGCCCGCACCGCCGCCGCCAACGCGCCGATGCGGCTGTGGATGCCCAGGGTAAGGCCATAGCGCGAGGCCATGATCGCATCGAGGGTCGCCTCCAGCGCCCCGGCTTTCCAGGTGACCACATGCAGGACAGGGCCGAACACCTCGCGGTCGAGGCCCGAGATGGCGTCCAGGCGGATCACCGTGGGGGCGACGAAGGAACCGCGCTGCAGGCCATCCGGCAGAGGGCAGGAATAGAGGATACGATCCTTCCAGCTCGCCAGATGGGCCTCGATCGACGCCTTGGCGGCGGCGTCGATCACCGGGCCAACGTCGGTCGCCGGATCGGCCGGATCGCCGATGACCAGTTCGGCCATGGCCCCGATCAGCATGGCCAGGGTCGCCTCAGCGATGTCCTCGTGCAGGCACAGCAGGCGCAGCGCCGAGCAGCGCTGCCCGGCCGAGAGGAAGGCCGAGGTGACGACATCGCCCACCACCTGTTCGGGCAGGGCGGTGGAATCGACCAGCATGGCGTTGATCCCGCCGGTTTCCGCGATCAGGGGAACCAGGGGACGGCTTTCGTCGTCCAGCAGGGCGCGGGCGATGCGGCGGGCGCTGGCGGTGGACCCGGTGAAGGCGACCCCGGCCACGCGCGGGTCGGCGATGAGGGCGGCGCCCACGTCCGCTCCGCCGGGGGCGAGAC
>JALYTR010000130.1 GCA_030854165.1 Pseudomonadota bacterium
ACCACTGGGACCTGGCGGCGGCGAGGGTGACATCTGGTTTTGCAAAGGGCGCGCCCGCAAGCGTGGCGGCCCGGTCGATGTCAATCAGCAGCGCGCTAAATCCGCTAGCCGCCAGATGGCGTCGCAAGGCCTCACTGTCAAGCACGTCGGCGCCGATACGCAGGCGGACGATTTCCTTGGCCAATTCAATGAGGCGCGGATCGCCGAAGCCGCGCGCCTGCACGGCCTCCAGATGAGCATCCAATACGGGCGGATCGATGAGGGCCTGCCTGGCCAGAGCGGCGGCGATCGGCTCAACGACGCGAGCGATGCTTTTGTCGCCCGCCCTGCTGCCCCCGGCCCTGCCTTGTGGCGTAAGCGGGAGGAGGAAGTGTTTCTCATCTCGACGCCATTGGGCGGGACCGTGGCGAAAACCGCTGTCTTCTACCCGGTTTGTCACGAACAGCCCCTCGAAGCGCGCCATGAGGGCGTCGCGGTAGGCGATCGACAGGTCGCCATCGGCGATCTGGCGGGCGGCGGCGCGCAGGCGCTGCTTGAGGCCCGCGCGGCGCTCGGGAGTCTCGAGGCTCTGGGCGTCGCGCTCGCGGACGAAGAGGGCGTCGATGAGGGGTGTGGTGGCGGCGAGCTGGGCCTTGAGCGCCGCCGCGCCCTGTTCGCGCAGCACATCGTCCGGGTCCTTTCCGCCCGCGACGAGGGCGAATTTGAAGCTCTTGGCGGGGCTGAGCAGGGGCAGGGCGCGATCGATGGCGCGGGAGGCGGCCAAGGCCCCGGCCCGGTCGGCGTCGAAGCAGAGGGTGGGTTCGGGATGCAGGCGCCAGAGGATTTCCATCTGGGCCTCGGTGAGGGCGGTCCCCATGGAGGCGACGGCGGCGACGCCGCTGCGCTGGCAAGCGATGACATCGAAATAGCCTTCGACCACCACAAGAGCGTCATCGATCCCGCCGGCGTGCAACAAGCTGCGCGCCTCAGGCAGGCCGTACAGAACACGCCCCTTGTCGAAGAGGGATGTGTCGGGACCGTTGAGGTATTTGGCCCGCGCCTGGGGATCCATGGCCCGGCCGCCGAAGGAGACCAGGCGGCCGCGACCGTCGGCGATGGGAAAAACGTTGCGATCGCGGAAGCGATCATAGGGGGCCGAGCCGTCTTCCGGCGCGACAAGTAGGCCGGTCTGCGCCAGCTCTCCGCCCAGCGCCCCCTTGGCGATCAGATAGTCCTTCAGGCCGGTTCGGGAGGGCGGAGCGTAGCCCAGGCGGAATCGGGCCCATTCGCTCTCGGCCAGGCCCCGGCCGACAAGATAGTCCCGCGCCGCCTTGCCGCCCGGCCGGCGGAGCTCGCCCTCGAACCAGGCGGCGGCGGTCTCCAGCCATTCAGCCAGTGCCGATCGCGTCCTGTCCCGCGCGGCGGCTTCCGGATCGGGGGCGGGCAGCGGCACCCCCGCCTCCCCGGCCAACCGCTCCACCGCTTCGACGAACGAGAGCCGCTCGGTCTCCTGCAGGAATGAGATCAGGTCGCCGTGCTTGCCGCTCGAGAAGTCGTGGAAGAAGCCCTTGTCGTCGTTGACGAAGAAGGACGGCGTGCGCTCCTTGGTGAACGGCGAGAGCCCCACATACTCGCGCCCCTGCCGGCGCAGCTTCACGCTCTTGCCGATCACATCGGAGAGGCGAAGGCGGGATTTGATCTCGTCGAGGAATCGGTCGTCGAAGCGCACGGGCGCGACGATAGCGCGGAGACGCGGGCGAAGCCACGGAAGGACCGTGCGCGGGCTCGCGCCTCAACCCACCGGCGTCCACAGCTTCAAGGGCGAGTGAGCGGCGATGTCGCGGAAGTCATTGTCGGTGGAGAGCATGGTGAGGTCATGGCGGATGCAAAGTTCCGCGAGCAAGGCATCGATGGTCCCGGCCTGGACACCGGCGCGACCGCAGATGTTTCGCAAGTCGGCGGCCTCGATGTGATCACGGCGGTCGGGAACAAGCAGTGGCAGGGCGGAGAACCGCTCCACGATCTGGTCGCGTGCCCTGGGTCCGGAGAATCCCTGAAGAAGCTCCTGCAGGACCAGGCCCGTGGTGATGATGGTTTCACCGCCGTCGATGGCGCGCACCAGTTCGCCGACATGGGACCCAACGCTGGGACGATCGCGTCGAAGGGCCAGGGACCAGACGCTCGTATCCACGAAGAGGCTCAATCGCGCGTGCGCGCTGACTTATAGTCGAAGCCCTCGTCCCATTCGAGCTGGCCCATGAGTTCCAACAGACCCTTCTGCCTGCGTCGCGCGACAAACTCTTCAAGAGCCCGGGTTACGGCGGCCTTCTTCGTGCGCTCGCCACTCACCGAGAGGGCGCGGTCGAGCAGGTCAGGGTCGATCTGAAGATTGGTGGCCATGTGTGATCCTCCACACACGATGCCACACAACCATCGCCGTCGCAAGGGAGTCCACGGCGATTCCCCATCGGCGAAAAATCAGCGTAGCTAGGCGGCTTGAGCCGATCGCGATTGCCGGAAGGCGAGGGGGCGCCGTGACGATCCAGCGCTTGAGAATCTTCCTTTCGTCGCCGGGCGATGTCGCCTCGGCCCGGGAGATCGCCGCCCAGACCATCGAGCGGCTGGGGCAGGACTACGCCCGACACTTCCAGATAGACGAGCCCTACATGTGGGAGCACGAGGCCATGCTGGCCTCGGGGCATTTCCAGGATTCCGTCGAGCCGCCGAGCGCCTTCGACATCGTGGTGCTGATCCTGTGGTCGCGGCTGGGGACACCCCTGCCGGAGAAGACGGCGGTTCGCGAATACCGCGGCATCGACGGGCGCGCTCCGGTGACCGGAACCGAATGGGAATACGAGGAGGCCCTGGGGCGGGCGCGGCGGGAAGGCGCGCCGGAGCTGCTGGTGTTCCGCAGCCGAGCGCCCGCGATCATGGACATGCGCGACCCTCGGCTTCGCGACCGGCAACTCGCCCAAGCGCAGGCTCTCGACGCCTTCTGGAGCCGGCATTTCGCCAACCAGGGCGTGTTCCTCGGGGCCTACACCGAGTTCGCCGACGATGCCGACTTTGCCGCGACGTTCGAAAACCAGCTGCGCAAACTGATCGACAAGCGTCTCGCCTCCCCCGCGCCGATCGGCGAGACGGCTTCGAAAGTCTGGACCCGGCCGCCCTTCCGCGGGCTCGAAGCCTATGAGTTCGAACACGCGCCGATTTTCTTTGGCCAGGACGAGGTCCTGACCCGGGCCATGGTCCAGCTCGTGGCAAACGCCGAGGCCGGATCGCCGTTCCTGATCGTGCTGGGCGCCAGCGGCTCGGGCAAGTCCTCGCTGGTCAAGGCCGGTATCGCGCCAAAGCTTTTCGTTCCAAGGCGCGTGACCGGCGCGGCTTTTCTGCGCCGCGTGGTGTTCCGACCGAGCGACGCGGCGGAGGGGGAAGATCTCTTCGACGCCCTGGCGCGCCGGCTGGCGACGCGGGTCGGGGAGTGGGAGGGGCTTGCCGAACTCGTCTCCTCGGAGATCACCGTGGCCGATCTGGCGGCGCATCTGCGGGAAGCCGGCGCCGAGCCCAGCCTGCCGCTGCGCATCGCGCTCGCCGCGCTGGCGGCGAGGGCGCGCGAAAAGGGCCAGATGCTGGCCTACGAGACCGCAAGGCTGGTCCTCGTCGTCGATCAACTGGAGGAGCTGTTCACCACCGAACGAATCTCCGCCGAGGAGCGGCGGCGGTTCATCGATCTGCTGGCCGGTCTCTCACGATCTGGGCTGGTGTGGGTCGTCGCCACCATGCGCAAGGACTTCTGGCATCGGGCCGACGAGACACCCGAGCTGGCGCGGCTGGCGCGAGGCGAAGGACGCCTGGAACTGCAGCCCCCCTCGCCCGCCCAGCTCGGACAGATGATCCGCCGGCCGGCAGAGGCCGCCGGCGTGGGGTTCGAAGTCCACCCCTCGACCGGTATCGCGCTCAATGAGGTGATCGCCGAGGAGGTGGCGCGCGAGCCCGGCGCCCTGCCGCTGCTCTCCTACCTTCTCGATCAGCTCTATCGCGCCGACGTGGCCGAAGCCGGCGGCGCGACCATGACCTATGGGACCTATGAACGCCTGGGCCGATTGGAGGGTGCGATCGCGGCCAAGGCCGAGGCGGTGCTGGCCGGCTGCGCGCCCGAGGACCGCGACGCCCTCGCCTCGGTGCTGTTCTCGCTGGTGCGGATGGGGGCCGCCGACGGGGATGTCGAGCGCGCCATTTCGCGCCGTGTGCCCCTGTCCACCTTCCCGCCGGGCTCGCCCCAGCGGCGGCTGGTCGAGGCCCTGCTGGCCCCGGGCGCGCGCCTCCTGGTCAGCGACGCCGAGGCGGAGGGAAATCCCACCGTCCGCGTCGCGCATGAGGCTCTCATCACCCAATGGACCCGGGCCCGCGATTTTGTGCGAAGTAACGCCGACGCTCTGAAGGTTCGCCGACGAATCGAGGAGCGGTACAGGCTGTGGCGCGGGCTGGAAGATGGCGAAGACTCAGGACCCATGCCCGCCGCGCCGCTCGCCGGGCTGTCGGCTTGGCGTCCGTTCGCGGGCCATCAACGGGGTCTTCTGACCGAGATCGACCTGGCGGACGCCCGGCGCCTGCTGCGCGAACATCGGTCGGAAATCGATGCTCGGCTTGCCGACTACATCGAGCGCTCCACGATCGACGACGAGCGGATCCGCAACCGCTCGTTTCGCACGCTGGCCGTCGTCGCCGCAATCGTGACGTTGCTGGCCGTCGTCGCCTCGGGCGCCGCCTTGATTGCAAGGTTTCAAACCCAACAGACGCTCAAGGCGCAGTCACGGTTGCTGACCGAAACCGCGGCCGAACATCTTAAGAGCGGCGATGTCCCGGGAGCGCAAGCGATCATTCTCGAGGTGCTCGGGGCCGGGCAATCCGACAAAACCCGGCCCGGTTCGGCGCTCAATGTGTTTGAGGAGGCGCGCGCGGCCGATCCCGAACTTGCCGTGCTCGCCGGCCACCGGGGCGCGGTCCATTCAGCCGCGTTTTCGGCGGATGGCCGGCGCATCGTCACCGCATCCGACGACAGGACCGCGCGCATCTGGGACGCCGCCACCGGCGCTCAGCTCGCCGTGCTCGCCGGCCATGGCGGCGCCGTCGAATCGGCCGTCTTTTCGCCCGATGGGCGGCGGATCGTCACCGCGTCGCAGGATGGGACCGCGCGCATCTGGGACGGCGCCACCGGCGCCCAGCTCGCCGTGCTCTCCGGCCACGGCGGCCCCGTTTACGCCGCGAGCTTCTCGCCCGACGGGCGGCGCATCGTCACCGGCTCCGGCGACAAGACCGCGCGCATCTGGAACGCGGCGACGGGCGCTCAGCTTACCGTGTTGACGGGCCATGAACAGACAGTCGGATCCGCCGCCTTTTCCCCCGATGGCGGGCGCATCGTCACCGCGTCCTTCGACAAGACGGCGCGTCTGTGGAACGCCGCCACTGGCGCGCCGCTCACCGTCCTTACCGGCCACGGCGATGTCGTCTATTCGGCCGCCTTCTCCCCCGACGGGGGCCGCGTCGTCACCGCATCGTTCGACAAGTCCGCGCGCCTCTGGGACGCCGCCACCGGCGCCCAGCTCGCCGTGTTGGTGGGCCATGCGCAGACCGTCCGGTCCGCCGCCTTCTCTCCCGATGGGCGGCGCATCGTCACCGCGTCCGATGACCGAACCGCCCGCGTCTGGGACGCCGCCATGGGCGCCCAGCGCACCGAATTCGTGGGCCATGCCGCGGGCCTCGGGTCGGCCGCCTTCTCACCCGATGGGCGCCGGATCGTCACCGCGTCCGAAGACAGGACCGCGCGCGTCTGGGACGCCGCTTCCGGCGCCCAACTGGCCCAGCTCGCCGGCCATGGAGACGCCGTCGAAACCGCCGCCTTCTCCCCTGACGGGCGGCGCATCGTCACCGCGTCCAACGATAGGACCGCGCGGCTTTGGGACAGCGCCACAGGCGCACAGCTCGCCGTGCTCGCCGGCCATTCCGACGGTGTCGAATCCGCCGCCTTCTCCCCCGACGGGCGGCGCATCGTCACCGCGTCCTGGGATAGGACCGCGCGCATCTGGGACGGCGCCACCCACGCCCAGCTCGCCGTGCTCTCCGGCCACCGCGCCGCGGTCACCGCCGCTTCCTTCTCGCGGGACGGGCGACGCATCGTCACCGCATCCTGGGACAAGACGGCGCGCGTCTGGGACGCCACTACCGGCGCTCGGCTCGCCGTGCTCGCGGGCCACGCGGGCGCGGTCTTTTCAGCCGCCTTTTCGCCCGACGGGCGGCGCATCGTCACCGCATCCGATGACGGGACCGCCCGCATCTGGGACGCCGCCACCGGCTCCCAACTCGCCGTGTTGGTGGGCCACGGCGGCGCCGTCGAGACCGCCGCTTTCTCGCCCGACGGGCGTCGGATCGTCACTGCGTCCGAAGACAGGACCGCGCGCATCTGGGATGGCGCCACCGGCGCCGAGCTCGCCGTGCTTGCCGGCCACGGCGGCGCCGTCGAATCCGCCGCTTTCTCGCCCGACGGGCGCCGGATCGTCACCGCGTCCGACGACGGGA
>JALYTR010000512.1 GCA_030854165.1 Pseudomonadota bacterium
GCCCTCCTGCGCCGCCGCCCCGACGTGCGCGCCGCCGAGCGCCAGATCGCCGCCGCCACGGCGCGCATCGGCGTCGCCGCCGCCGACCTCTATCCCACCGTCACCCTGGGCGGCTCGGTGAGCAACGTGGCCGGAACCCTGGGAGGCCTGTTTAGTTCATCGACCGCCGCCTACAGCCTGGGCCCCCTGATCACCTGGACCTTCCCCAACATTTCGTTGGCCCGGGCGCACGTGAAGGAGGCGCGGGCCCTGACCTCGTCAGCCCTGGCCACGTTCGACGCCACCGTCCTGCAAGCGCTTCAGGAGGCGGAACAGGCCCTGACCACCTATGGCGCCGAGCTCGATCGTCACGTTGCCCTGGCCGCCGCCGAGGATCGGGCCGACGAGGCCCTGCGCCTGGCCCAGATCCAGTACGGGGCCGGCGCCGCCAGCGCCCTGGATCTTCTCACGGCCGAATCGACCCAGGTCGCCGCCGCCCAGGCCAGCGCCGCCTCCGACCAGGCGATCGCCGCCGACCAGGTCGCCGTCTTCCAGGCTCTCGGCGGCGGCTGGGAAGACGCCCCGCCGGTCATTCCCCCGCCGGTCGCGAAGCGTTAGAAGACGATCCGCCGCCCCCTCGTGAGGTCGAAAAAATGCGCCGTGCCCTGATCTTTGCCGCTCCCCTGATCCTCCTTCTCGCCCCGGCCAGCGGCCTCGCGCGACAGAGCGCCCCGGGCCCCGACGCCAGCATGGCCAGCCAGACGCGTGACAAACCCGACAAGGCGGAGCCGAACGCATCGTCACTGAACGCCAAGGGCGGCGCGGCCGACGAACCGAACGCCGGCGAGGCCAAGTCCGGAATCGACAAACGCGCCGACCGCGCCCGCTCTCAGAAACTCTCCGATTCCGACATCGCCACCGCCCCCATCGCCGAGCAGCGCGTGGTCACGCGCCACAGCGCCGTCATCGGCGGGCGACCTCTGGCCTATACGGCCACGGCGGGAACCCTCACCATCCGCGACGACGACGGCAAGCCCACCGCCAGCGTCTTCTACGTCGCCTACACCGCTGGCGGCGGGCGGGATGGGCGCGATACGCGCCGGCCGGTGACCTTCCTTTACAATGGCGGCCCCGGCTCCTCGACCGTCTGGCTGCACATGGGCTCCATCGGCCCGGTGCGGGTGCGGACCGATAGCCCCAACCCCACCCACAACGCCCCCTTCGATCTGGCCGACAACAACGACAGCCTGCTGGATAAGTCCGACCTAGTGTTCATCGACGCCATCGGGGCCGGCTTCTCGCGGCCACTCGGCGACACCAAGCTTGCCGCCTTCTGGGCCACCGATCCGGACATCGACGCCTTCGCCCGCGCCATCGAGCGGTATCTCACGATCAACAACCGCTGGAACTCGCCCAAGTTCATCTTCGGCGAATCCTACGGCACCACCCGCTCGGCCGGCCTCTCCTACAAGCTGCAGCAGGACGGGGTGCAGCTCAACGGGGTGATCCTGCTCTCCTCGATCCTGAATTACGGGCGCCGCGACCCCGGGTTCGACCAGGAACTGGTCAACTATCTGCCGAGCTACGCCGCCGCCGCCGCCTATCACAACCGCGTCGCCGCCCCGCCGGCCGACCCGATGGCCTATCTGCGCGAGGTGCGCGATTGGGCCAGGGGCCCCTACGCCCTGGCCCTCGCCAAGGGCGAGGACCTCTCGGCGGCCGAGCGCCAGGCGGTGGCGACCCAGATGGCGGCCTACACCGGCCTCTCGGCCCGCTTCATCTTGGACAACGACCTGCGCGTCGCCCCCTCGCGTTTCCGCAAGGAGCTGCTGCGCGATCAGCGCCGCACCCTGGGCCGCTACGACGACCGCTTCACCGGCATGGATGTCGACGCCGGGGCCGATTCACCGGAATACGATCCCTCCGACACCGGCATCAGCGGCGCCTTCGTCGCCGCCTTCCACGACTATCTGGCCCGCGAACTGAACTACACCACCGACCTGACCTACCGTCCGACCCACTACGACCGCGCCCTGCACTGGGACTTCCGC
>JALYTR010000513.1:0-1469 GCA_030854165.1 Pseudomonadota bacterium
GAGAGGTACCGCGGCGTTACGCGCACCAGAATGCCGCGGGTGGTCGCCTCGTAGGTGTCGGACATCAGGCGGCGTCCAGGGCGCGTTCGATGTCGCGGGCCAGGTCGTGGGCGCTCTCCAGTCCCACCGATACCCGCACCCAGCCGGGGGTGAGGCCGATCTCCAGGCGCTGCGCATCGGTCATGGCCCGGTGGGTGGTGGTGGTGGGGTGGGTGGCCATGGACTTGGCGTCCCCCAGATTGTTGGCGATGTCGAGCAGCTCGAGGGCGTTGAGGAAGGCGAAAGCGGCCTCGCGCGAGCCGAGATCGAAGGCGATGAGGCTCCCTCCGCCGCTCATCTGGCGTTGGGCGATCTCGAATTGTGGGTGGTCCGGGCGGCCGGGATAGCGGCAATCGGTTACCTTGGGATGGGCGGCGATGAGATCGGCCAGAATCGCCGCCGTGGCGCTCTGCGCGCGGACCCGCAGTTCCAGGGTTTCCAGACCCTTGAGCAGCACCCAGGCGTTGAAAGGGGAAAGCGCCGGGCCGGTGTGGCGGACGAAGTCGCGGTAGGCCTCGTCCAGGAGGGCGCGGGCGCCCAGCACCGCCCCGCCCATCACCCGGCCCTGGCCGTCGATGTGCTTGGTGGCCGAATAGACCACCACGTCGGCCCCCAGCTTCAGCGGCGACTGAAAGATCGGCGTGGCGAACACATTATCCACCACGGTCCTCGCGCCGACGCTTCGCGCGATCTCGCCGATGGCCGCGATATCGCAGATCTCCAAGAGCGGGTTGGCCGGGCTCTCCAGAAAGAAGACCTTGGTGTTCGGACGCATCGCGGCGCGCCAGGCGGCCAGATCGGGCGCATCCACAAGCGTCGCCGCGATCCCGAAGCGCGGCGCCCAGGTGTTGAGGATCCAGGCGCACGAACCGAAGAGGGCCTTGCCGGCCACCACATGGTCGCCGGCGCGAAGCAGGCCCGTAAGCGCCAAGTGCACGGCCGCCATCCCCGAAGCCGTCGCCCGGCAGAACTCCGCGCCTTCCGCCAGGGCGAGGCGATCCTCGAACATCTGCACGGTGGGATTGCCGTACCGCGAATAGACGAAGCCCGGCTCGGTTCCCGCGAACCGCGCGTCCGCCGCCTCGGCGCTTTCATAGACGAAGCTCTGGGTGAGGTAGAGCGCCTCGGCCGTCTCGCCGAGGTTGGAGCGCGCCATGCCGCCGCGCACCAGACGCGTGGCGATCTCCCAGTCGCGCGGGTCTTGCGCCATCACGAACTCCGCCTCGGCCTTGAATGAAAATGGGGCGGCATGAAAGGCGCCGGGGGCGAGATGGTCAAGGCCGCTTGCCAGACTCGTTACCGTCCGCGAGTGTCGCCCGGCCATGAACGACGCTCCCGGCATCCTCCCGCGCCAATCCATCGACGCCCTGATCGCGGCGGGGGCGATCGACGCCGATGGAGGAATCGAAGCCGATCAGGCCCAACCTGCC
>JALYTR010000513.1:1479-2026 GCA_030854165.1 Pseudomonadota bacterium
GGCGCACGCGGGCCTCGTTTTTGCCCCGCGTGGGCGGCGCTGTAGCCGACCGGATCGCCGACGTGGCCATGCATGAACTGGATCTCGCCGGCGGCGCGGTGCTGGAGCGCGGCTGCGTCTATATCGCCGAGGTGCGCGAGCGGCTGCGCCTGCCGCCCGAGGTTCGCGCCCGCGCCAACCCCAAGAGCTCCACCGGCCGGGTCGACGTCTTTGTGCGTCTGCTCACCGACGGCCAGCCGGCCTTCGACGACATCGCGCCAGGCTACGTCGGCCCGATGTTCGTGGAGATCGCGCCACGGACCTTTTCGGTGTTGGCGCGCGCCGGCACAAGGCTCAATCAGGTGCGCTTCAAGCGCGGCGCTCCGCCCGTATTGTCCGTGAAGAATGTCGGGGTGGACTTGAGCGATGGCGTCACCGGCTTTCGCGCCCGCCGTCACGCCGGCGTCATCGACATGGACGTCGAAGGCGGCCACGACCCGCGCGATTTCTGGGAAGCCCTGGCGCCCAGGCGCGGCGAACTGCTGCTCGATCCGGGAGAGTTCTACAT
>JALYTR010000514.1 GCA_030854165.1 Pseudomonadota bacterium
GCCCAGAAGAGGCCGGCCAGGGTGATATCGATGGCTATGAGGACGCCGGCCAACCAGCGCACATCGCCCTGGAGCAGGCCGAATCCGGAATCGATGTACTGGGTGAAGACCCCCAGGAACCGGTCGATGACGCCCGTGCCGCCCATGGCGTCTACTTGGCTCCCGTCGTCGCGAGCCGGTTGATGGAGGCCGTGGGGGCCACGGGGATGGGGGACGCGCCATAGTTGAAGAACCGGCGTTGGTTCTCGGCCCAGGCGGCTTGGCAGTTCGCATCGCTTGTCGCCGCCATGCCTATGACGTGGCAGCGCGCCATCTCCTGCGCCAACGGATCGCTCGATGCCGAGCCTGCCAAGCCCGCGAGGGGGCGGGGCTCACTGTGCCGGAAATGCACCGCCGCCGCGACGATGGCCGCGCCGACCGCGAGAATGCCCGCGACGCGGCCGATCGCACTTAAATTAAAGAACCGCCCGCGCATCAGTGAAACATCTGGCCCGAGCCGGACTGGTAGCCCTGGCCATAGTCGAGGAAGCGGGTGAGCTGCTGCTGGGCCTGCGCCTGGTTCTCGACAGCGCGCGCGCCTTCCAGGCTCTGGGCCCGGGCGATGGCGGCCATCACGGCGGTGAGATCGGCCAGCTGTTTGGTCTGGATGGCGATAAGCTGGTTGCCGGACTGCGCGGCCTGCAGCGCCCCCGAGGCGCCTTGGCTCGAGGTGATCAGGGCGCCCACTTGGATGCGGGTGGAATCGAGATTCTGCACGACCCCGGCCTGGACGCGCATGGCGTCCTGGTAACCGGCCAGGGAATTGAGCCAGCGGGTCTGGGCGTCGGCCACCAACTGCTGCGAGGAGGTCGAAGCGGAATAGGCTTGGGGATAGACCTGGGTGAAGGCCTGATCGATGGTGGTGACGCTGTAGCCGATGCGCTGCGCCTGGATGAGCAGGGCTTGCGTCTGCTGGATCGACGCCAGGAGCGGCGCCAGGGACGAATAGGGCAGGCTCGCCAGGTTCTTGGCCTGATTGATCAGCATGGTCGCCTGGTTTTCCAGTGAGGCGATCTGATTGTTGATCTGCTGCAGCTCGCGCGCGGCGGTGAGAACATTGGCCGAGAAGTTGGTGGGATCGTAGACCACCCATTGGGCGTGGGCCGGCGCGCTCGCGGTCAGCAGCGACAGGGCGGCGACGCCCGCGGCAAGACCGGCGCGAAGGCGACGAGCAATCATGAGGATATCTCCGAAGGTGAGAGGGTGAGCATATCCGCGGCCCAATCGAGGCCTTTGCGGCGCAGCCACGCGGCGGCGAAACCGGTGCGCCCATGCTCGGCGAGGACCTCCGCGATGGCGGCCTGGTCGGTCTTTGACGAAGCGGCGGCGAAGGCGAGGGCCACCTCGGAGAGGCCGAGCTCGAAGAGCCGGTTGCCGCGCCGGGACTGGCAGTAGTAGTCGCGCTTGGGCGTGGAGCGGCTGAGGATTTCGATCTGGCGATCGTTGAGGCCGAAGCGGCGATAGATGGCGGCGATCTGGGGCTCGAGAGCGCGCTCGTTCGGAAGGAAGAGGCGCGTCGGGCAGCTCTCGATGATGGCCGGCGCGATCGCCGAGCCGTCGATGTCGGCGAGCGACTGGGTGGCGAAGATCACCGAGGCGTTCTTCTTGCGCAGGGTCTTGAGCCATTCGCGCAGCTGGCCGGCGAAGCCCTGATCGTCGAGGGCGAGCCAACCCTCGTCGATGATCAACAGGGTCGGGCGGCCGTCGAGCCGGTCTTCGATGCGGTGAAAGAGGTAGGCGAGGACGGCGGGCGCGGCGCCCGCGCCCGTGGCGCCGCCGATGAGCCCTTCGGTTTCGAAGGCTTGGATTTCCGCCTCGCCCAGCCGCTCGGCTTCGGCGTCCAGCAGCCGCCCCCAGGGGCCGCCGACGGTGTAGGGCGCCAAGGCCTGCTTGAGGGCGTTCGATTGCAGGAGGACCGAGAGGCCGGTGATCGTCCGTTCGGCGACCGGCGCCGAGGCCAGGGAGGTCAGCGCCGACCAAAGG
>JALYTR010000131.1 GCA_030854165.1 Pseudomonadota bacterium
CGTTCACCCGATCGCCCGGTCGCTGAGCGGGAGGGGCATGTTCATTTCACCGAAACCCGCCGGCCGCCACGATGATGTCGAGCCGATTGGGCCGCCCCCGCCAAACCGATTCCCTTAACGCTTTATATACGCCGGGCCGGCCATATGGGCGGCTGGCCGGCGGGGATCCGCCTGGGCCGGATCGAGGGATCATGCGCGCGATTTGGGCGAGGCTGGGCGGGTTGTGGGGCGGATTGGCCCTGCTGACGCTCGCCCTTGCCGGTCCAGGCGCGCTCGCGGGGCCGGCGCGGCAATCGGCTTCGCTGAACATCGTCGGCGTGCGCTTCGGTGGCGACGATGCGCACACCCGCATGGTCATCGACCTTGACCGGGCGATGTCGGCCACGCCGGCCCCGGAAAGCACGACCCGGCGGATCGTCCTTGTCCTGCCAAGCGTCGCCACGGCGACGGCGGCCGACGGCGCGGGTCGGGGTCTGATCAGAAGCTGGAGCCTGCGGAGCGACGCCGCCGGCGCCCACCTGGTCCTCGATCTGGCCGGCGAGGCGCGGATCGCCCACCGCTTCCTTATCACCCCCTCGGACGAGGTGGCCAACTGGCGCTATGTCATCGACGTGGAAGGCGGCGGCGCCCCGGCCCCGGTCCCGGCGCCCCAGATCGTCGCCGCTCCGACGACCGCGCCGGTGGTTGTCGTCGCGCCCAGACGTGCGCCGCGCCTCATGCCCGTTGACAGGGTCCGCGTCACGCAAGCGGCGACCGTTCCACCTCGGGGCGGGCGAAAGGTGATCGTCATCGACGCCGGTCACGGCGGCCACGATCCGGGCGCCCAGGCCGCCGACGCCAACGAGAAGGATATCACTTTGGCCGCCGCCCTCGACCTCAGGACGCGGCTGGAGCGGGACGGCCGCTACAAGGTGGTGATGACCCGCGCCGCCGACGTGTTCGTGCCGCTGGAAAGCCGTGTCCAGATCGCCCGTCGGGCCGGGGCCGATCTCTTCATCTCCCTGCACGCCGATTCGGCCGGCCTCGATCCGTTGACCCACGGGGCCAGCGTCTACACCCTTTCCGATCACGGCGAGACGCGGGTCACCGAGGTTCTGGGCGCCCACGAATGGTTCACCCGCGTCGCCACCCGAGGGACCGATCCCGCGGTCGGCCAGATCCTCCTCGATCTCACCCAGCGCGGGACCCTCAACCGTTCGGCCCTCTTCGCCGGCCTGCTCGTGGGCCGCATTGGCCAGAGTGTCGATCTTCTGCCCAATACCCACCGGGACGCCGGCTATTACGTCCTTCTGGCCCCCGACGTGCCGGCCGTCCTGATCGAGATGGGCTTTATCTCCAGCCCCCTCGACGAGGCCCGCCTCACCGATCCGGCCCAGCGCGGCAGGCTGGCGGACGCCATCGCCGGGGCCATCGACACCTATTTCACCAGCCAGACGGAGGTGGCGGCGCGCTGACCGGCCGCCGTCGCGTTAAGCCGCCATGGCCAGGATCGTCGCCCATTCGGCCCCGCTGATCGGCACGACCGACAGGCGAAACTGGCGAAACATCGCCATCTCGCTCAAGGCCGACGCAGCCTTCATCGCCGCCAGGGTCACCGGCCTGGCCAGGGCCTCGCGGGGCGCCACGTCCACCGCCACGAACCGGCCGGCCGGGTCGGTGGGATCGGGGTAGAATTCCTTCACCACTTCGAAGAGGCCCACCGCCTCGAGCCCCGTGTTGCTGTGGTAGAAGAGGCCTGTGTCGCCCAGCCGCATGGCGCGCAGATAGATGGCCGCCTGATGGTTGCGCACCCCGGTCCACCCGGTGCGCCCGTCCCTCACCAGATCGTCCCAGCCATAGGCCGAGGGTTCCGACTTGATCAGCCAGTGGGTGGGTTCGGCGCGGGAGGCGGCTTGGTCGGCTTTATCCCCGGCCATGATTGACGGTGAGGGTTCGGCCATGCGCGTCACGTCTCCCAGTCTTCGATAGGAACGCCGCTGACGGCGGAACTTTGAACCATAAAGACACGAAGGACACGAAGTTAAGGCACGAGGGCAAGACTTGGCGCTTCGCGCGAAGCGCAATTCCTTCTCCTTCTTCGTGAATCTTTCGCGCTCTTTGTGCCTTCGTGGTTAAAATGGCGATCACTGATTGCCCCGACGGGCGCCGCCCACTGATCGCGCCGACATCAAAAGGTCGTGATGGGGCGTCGCGAATCCCAACTTGGAAGGGCCGTTGCGCGACAAACTGCGGGTTCGAGCATGGAAGCCCTTTTTCGCTTCTTGCCTCGCAACCGAAAGCGGCGCAAGCTTCACCGCTAACCGACATCTCGCTCCCGCGGGTGAAGTCCCTGTCCGTGCGTCCGGCGAGACGTGCAACGTCAATCGAAGGCAACGTCAAGGGAAGTCAACGTCTAGGGAAGGAACGGCGTCATGTTGAGTGGATCGGCATTCTACACGGGCCTGGACGGCGCGGTCGGCAGCGCCTTCATTCCCACCCTCAATCGTCTGGTGTTCGTCGAATTCGACGGCGAAATTGACGCCATCGACCTGGCGGGAAAAACCTATCATTTTCTGGGCGACGGCTATCTTGAGCCCGAGGACATCGTCGTCGCGGCGGACGGCGACACCGCCTATGTGACCGAAAGGGTCGGCAATCTTTTGCGGGTGAACCTCGGCGCCGCTGCGAGGGCCACGGCCGAGGTGATCGTCTCCGGCCTGAACGCGCCGCACCAGATCGTGCTCGATGAGGCCCACAGCCGGGCCTATGTGGTCGAATTCGCCGACCCCGGCCGGCTGCTGGCCATCGATCTGACCGGCGGGGTCGTCACCGTCGTCACCAGCCACCTGCATTGGGCCATCGGTCTGGCCATCACCGCCGACTTCTCCACCGCCTACGTCAGCCAGCAGGACGGAAAGATACGGCGGGTGGATATCGCCAGCGGCACGGTGACTCACTTCGTTTCGGGACTGACCAATCCGTTCTTCCTGACCTGGCTCAACGCCACCCAGGACACCCTTCTGGTTCCCGAGCGCGACCCGGCCAACCGCATATCCCTGGTCAGCATTCCCGGCGCGAGCGCGACGGTGATCGTCGATCCGGTGG
Organism: Pseudomonadota bacterium; assembly: GCA_030854165.1. Classification (GTDB taxonomy): domain Bacteria; phylum Pseudomonadota; class Alphaproteobacteria; order Caulobacterales; family Caulobacteraceae; genus Acaudatibacter. Next base: position 3,085 of record JALYTR010000131.1, read on the forward strand.
CGTTCCGCCCCTCCAGCGTGACCTTGACCGCGCCCGGACAGATTCTCATCGCCTGCGATCAGGAGATCGATTCCTGCAATCTGATGAGCGCCATCGATCGATCGGTGCTCTTCCTGTGCATCGGCCACGTGCCGTTCAACGCCGTGACCGGCGCGGGGCGCGCCGACACCACGATCTTTCCGGCCTACTTCTATCAGGTGAAGGACGCTCCCTTTGGCGGGACCCTGCCGCTCATCGTCAACCACGAGAACGCGGCGGCTCTCGGCGCCGCCTACTACCGGGTGCTCTATCGTCTGCCGCCGGACGGCATTCCCGCCCCCGACATTCCCGGCCTGGATGTGTGGACCGATTTGAAGCTCAACACGATCACCTCTCTGTTCGAGCAACAGACCATGACGCCTCAGGTGATCGGCGGTCAGGCGGGCTATTATCCGGTGCGCACACCGGGCGATGTATGGGCCAACGCCGATCTGGGCGACCTGATGAGCAGCCTGCCTCTGGTCGATGGGCTGCACACCCTCGTGCTGGAGTTCGTCGATGGGGGCGGTGGCTTCGTGGCCTTGAGCAACTCGATCACCCTCCTGATCGACAACAGTCCGTGCTTCGCCGCCCTCGCCGAAGCATCGCTGGACGGGGTCACCGCCGATCCCACCTGCGGATTCCTGCCCTACGCCTTGAAGAACGCCGACCTGGTGACCATCGACTTCGTCGCCTCCCAACCCCACGATGACGCAACCTATTCGTTCGAAGTGATCAAGGGGGTGAACCTTGTCGCCGAGATCGGCGGGCCGGTTTCCACGGCCGCTCCGCCCTTCACTATCCCGCTGGACGTGTTGATGGGCGACTGTGTGGTGGCCGGCTGCGCCGCCGACCTCTACGTCGCCGCGACCGCCATCAACGGGTGGGATCGGCAAAGCCAGTACGACCGCCCGGCACAGGAAGCCTTCGCGCTCGCGCCCGGGCCCTGACCGGGAGAGGCGTTCGCCGCGGCGATCGGTTGAGTTTTTTTGCGTCTCGGCGTTTCAAGGCCACCCCCGTGAAGGCGCCCACCTGAAGTTGCGTCGTTCCCCGCGACCGGCGCCCCGCCCCGTTGGCGCCCGGCGCGAAGATTGCTAGAGCAATGGCCGAAGCGGAGCGGGCGATCCGCGAAAGGTGTGCCGGTCTTGCAGCAGTTGGGTGGTCGGCTCGCCGCGGCGGGCGTCGCGGTCCTAGGCGCGGTCGCCATCGCCGGCCTGGCGGCGGCGATCTATGCCGCCCTGCTGTTTCATTCCATGCCCGACGCCTCGGATCTGGCCGACTATCATCCGCCCACCGCGACGCGGGTCTATGCCTGGGACGGCACCCTGATCGGCGAATTTTCCAAGGTCCGCCGCATCTACGTGCCCTACGACCAGATGCCGCCTCGGCTCATCCTGGCCTTCCTGGCCGCCGAGGATCACAACTTCTTCCATCACGGCGGCGTCGATATGGCCGGCACCTCGCGGGCGATGATCAAGGATGTCTACAACCTCCTGCAGGGGCGCCGCCCGGAGGGCGGATCGACCATCACCCAGCAGGTGGCCAAGAACATCCTCCTGAACAACGACCTGTCGGTGGGCCGCAAGCTCAAGGAAGCCATCCTCGCCACCCGCCTCGAGCAGACTCTGACCAAGTCGCGAATTCTGGAGCTTTACCTCAACGAAATCTGGCTGGGCTACCGCTCCTATGGAGTGGGGGCGGCGGCCTACAACTATTTCGGCAAGTCGATCTCCGACCTGACCCTGGCCCAGTGCGCCTATCTGGCCGCCCTGCCCAAGGGGCCGGACAACTATCAGCCGGTCAAGCAGAAGGCCGCCGCCATCCGCCGCCGCGACATGATCCTCACCGACATGGCCAATCTGGGCTGGGTCAGCCGGGCCGACGCCGCCCAGGCAAAGGCCGAGGACCTGAAGGTCGAGGCCGCGCCCACCCGGTCCAAATACCACGACGCCGACTATTTTGTCGCCGAGGCCCACCGCGAGGCCCTGCGCATGAAGGCTGTGGGCGCCGATCTCAACCAGGGCGGCTACTACATGCGCACCACCCTCGATCCCCGCCTGCAGACGGCCGCGCGGATCGCCCTGATGGACGGCCTGGAAACCTACGACCGCCGGCACGGCTGGCGCGGCGCCTGGGGCCATGTGGATATCGTCCCCGGCTGGCAGGCGGCGACCCTGGCCAAGACTCCCCCCGCCGAGCGCAAGCTGTGGCGCGCCGCGGTGGTCACGGCGGCCTCCGGCGCGGTGAAGGTGCAGATCGCCGCCGACAATTCGGTGGGCGAGATCGTGCCGCAGGATATCGCCTGGGCGCGGGCGACGCGGGGCCTGAAGGTCGGCGATCTGATCTTCGTCGAGCCGGCCGACGGCGGCGGCCTGCGCCTGCGCCAGGTTCCGGCCGTCAACGGCGCCCTGGTGGCCATGGAGCCCTATTCGGGGCGGGTCCTGGCCATGGTCGGCGGCTACAGCTACTCGCTCTCCAACTTCAACCGCGCCACCCAGGCCTATCGCCAGCCGGGATCGTCGTTCAAGCCCTTCGTCTACGCCACCGCCCTGCAGAGCGGCGGCTTCACCCCGGCCAGCATCGTCCTGGATGCCCCCATCACCCTGCGCGGCTTCAACGGCCAGGCCTGGCGTCCGGAGAACTACGAGAAGAACGAATTTCGCGGCCCCCTGGTGTTCCGCCGCGGCCTCGAGTTGTCGCTCAACACCATGACCGTGCGCATCGCCCAGCAGGTTGGCATGAGGAAGATCGTCGATACCGCCGAACGCTTCGGGGTGGTCGACAAAATGGCCCCGGAACTGGCCATGGCCCTGGGGGCGGGCGAGACGACGCCGTTTCGCATGGCCGGCGGCTATTCGTCCTTCGTCAATGGCGGGCGCAAGGTCTTTCCCCATCTGATCGAGCTGGTGGAAAATCGCGACGGCAAGGACATCTACCGCGCCGACAAGCGCGACTGCCCCGCCTGCACCGGGCCGTTCACCGGCGACGACGGCCCGGACATTCCGCCGTCCGGCGACCAGCTCATCGATCCGATCACCGCCTATCAGATCGACACCATGCTCGAAGGCGTGGTGATCCGTGGCACCGGGGCGGCGGCGGCGGTCCTGGGCCGGCCGATCGGCGGCAAGACCGGCACCACCAACGATTTCCGCAGCGCCTGGTTCATGGGATTCTCGCCGCAGATCGTGGTCGGCGTCTTCGTCGGCTTCGACGACAATCGCTCCTTAGGGAAAGGCGAGACCGGGGCGGTGGCCGCCGTGCCGGTCTTCATCGAGTTCATGCAGGAGGCGCTCAAGGGTCTGCCGCCGCTTGAATTCAAGGCCCCGCCGGGAACGAAGTTCGCCCAGATCGGTCCCAACCGCGAGGCCTTCCGCCCCGGC
>JALYTR010000515.1 GCA_030854165.1 Pseudomonadota bacterium
AGTCGGCCAGGATGCGCGCGCGCTGTTCGGCCTCGTCGGCGGGAAATCCCGGCGAGCCGATGACTTGCGATCCCTTCACGGCATGGTCGAGATAGCCTTCGAGGTCGACTTTCGGATCGGGTCCGCGGCTGTTGATGACCGCCATGGCCTCCGGCGTGGCGTTGGGAAGGTCACGGGCGCCGGTGGTGGACATGATCGAGGTGAGCGAAAGGGTGCGCTCCGGCCAGTCCGCCGCCACGAGCTGGGCGATCATCCCACCCATGGACGCCCCGACGATGTGGGCGCGTTCGATGTGCAGCGCGTCCAGCAGCCCGACCGCGTCGGCGGCCATGTCGCCCAGGACGTAGGCGACCGGCGCCTTCTGGCCGGCGATCACGGCGGCGATGACCGCGCCGATGTCCGGCGCGCCGGCGGCGTCGATCCTTTCGGAAAGCCCCACGTCGCGGTTGTCGAACACGATGACCCGGTAACCGCGCGCGGCGAGCTTGTCGGTGAAGGCGCGCGGCCAGCGGGTAAGCTGCGCGCCCAGGCCCATGATCAGCAGGATCGGCTCGCCACCCGGATCGCCCCGGCTTTCATATTCCAGGGTCAGTCCGTTGGCTTGGATCTGGGACATGCGGGCCTCTTTTGAGAATGGAAACGAGCGATAGGGCGGAAGTCGATGCCGCGAAAGGATGGTTCTGTCGTTTGCCTAATCGCCGCGCGACCAGAGGATCGGAAAGAGTGGATGTTCCATGGGCGCGCCAGCGGGAAGTTCGTCGGCGACACGGGGAAACTCGGGCGATGTCGGCCATCGCCGCGGGGCGTGGCGGATGTCATCGCCAATGAAGCGCGCGGAAAACACCCGCCGCGTCTGGCCCGGCGCCGCGCCGCCCGCCCCGTGCAGGGTCAGCATGTGAAACGCTACCGCGTCGCCAGGCTCAAGCGCCCAGCCGAGAATGGGCCACGCGGCGCGGTCGGCCTCGATGTCAGGCAGGTCGGTAAGGGCGCCTTCGGGGAACCACCGCGCCTGATCGTCCATAAACGATCGCGGCATCAGCCAGGGGCCCAGGTGCGAGCCGGCCACGAACTCCAGGGTCGATTCGCGGGGAACCGGATCGATGGGAATCCACAGGCTGACGCCCTGGCGGCCCTCGATATTGTAATAGGGCTGATCCTGGTGCCACGGCGTTCGCTGCCGCGTGCCGGGCGTCTTGACCAGCACATGGTCGTGATAGAACCGAACCGTCTCGCTCCCCATCAGCGCGCCGGCCGCGGCGGCGGCGGCCGAGCGGCGCACGAACCGCTCGAAGGCCCCGATCCGGCGCCAGTTGCAAAAGTCTTCGAAAAAGCGGCCAGGATCGTCCGGTCGGCTGGCGATCTTGGCGCGCGGGCTGGGGGCGCGGAGATTTTCCTCGATGCCCTCCCGCAGCAGGGCGATGTCTTCGGCCGAGAACAGGCCACGGAGCACCACGGCGCCGTCGCGGCGGAAGGCGGCGACGATGTCCGGGGCGAGACTTCGGGCCGAGGTCCACGTTTGGTCGAGGTTCATCGCGCCGATCAGAAGGCCGATTTTTTCGCTCGTGCAAGCGTGTCCGCCTATCACGGTCTGTGTCGAATTTGATACATTGAGGCTGAACTTAGCGCGAGGCGCCCAAGCACCCTTGCCTGGCGCCCTGGCTTGGCAAAAAGATGGCCCGGCGAAAATCACTCCGCCGGGCCGTCTAGTTGAGCCGCGAGAACGGGGGGATGAGCCCGCGGCGACACCTAATGTGATGCCGCGGGCTCGCTTTTCAATGCCTTTGGCGACGCCTTTTGACGCAGGAGGGAGGGATGTCAGGCGCGGGAAAATACGTCCATTACCCGATCCTGCGCCGGTGATTGAAATTCCGGATAATTTGGATAAATTCGGGCATGGAGAATCGTCATGTCCGATCTGAGCATCTCGTCCACCGAATTCCAGAAAGCCTTTGGCCGCATTCGCGAGGCCGCGCTGAAAGAGCCGGTGACAATCACCCATCATGGGCGTGACAGCCTGGTGT
>JALYTR010000516.1 GCA_030854165.1 Pseudomonadota bacterium
GGCCATCGGCGAGGGCGCCGAGGGCTGGGCGGTCGGCGAGGCGGTGGTGGGCGGCGCCCGCCTGGGCGGCCTTGCCGAGTATCTGGTGGCGCCTGCCGCAAACGTCCGGCGAAAGCCGGCGCGCCTCTCCTTCGCCCAGGCGGCCGCCTGCGGCGCGGCCTATCTGACCGCCCAGGTCGCCTTGGTCCGCCGCGCTGACGTCCAGCCTGGCGAATGGGTGCTTGTGCATGGCGCCGCCGGCGGGGTGGGCCTGGCGTGCGTGGATCTGGCGCGCACGCTGGGCTGCCGGGTGATCGCCGCTTCGGCCTCCGACGAAAAGCTGGCGACGATCAGGGAAGAATATGCGCCCGAGGCGACGGTGAACATAACGGGCGGGTTCCGCGAGGCGGTGAAGGCGATCACCGGCGACCGCGGGGCGGACGTTATCTGCGACCCGGTAGGCGGCGATGTGTTCGATGAGAGCGTCCGCTGCATCGCCTTCGACGGCCGCCTGCTCAGCATCGGCTTCGCCTCGGGACGGATTCCGACCCTTGCCGTGAACATGGCGCTGATCAAGGGGTTTTCGCTCATGGGGGTGAGGGCCGGCGAATATGGCCGGCGGTTTCCAGAGCGGGGCCAGGAGAACCTCGACGCCGTCTGGGCGCTGGCCGGCGAAGGCCGCATCCGCCCCCGCGTCCACGCCGAATTTCCCCTGGCCGACTGGCGCGACGCCTTCGATCTGCTGGCGGGCCGCGCCGTGATCGGCAAGGCGATGATCCGGCCGGACTGGTAGGAGTCGGCGGGAGCGGAATTTGACACTCCGAGCCTCTTGCCCTATCTCCGCGCGCTCACTCGCCCCGCCGTTATGAGGGCGCCAATGCCCTTCCTTGCTGGAGCCTCGTCGTGAAGCGGACCTTTCAACCGTCCCGTCTGGTGCGCAAGCGCCGTCACGGCTTTCGCTCCCGCATGGCCACCAAGAACGGCCAGAAGATCGTCGCGCGGCGCCGCGCCAGAGGGCGCAAGCGCCTGACGGCTTAACTGCCCTTCTCCCCTTGCGGGAGAAGGTGGCCCTTTGGGCCGGATGAGAGGTCGCTCCGGCCTCTCCGTGAATGCCTTCGACAGGCGGATAGATCGTGGAAAACCCCTCATCCGTCCCCCCGCCTACGCGAGGGTCGCGACACCTTCTCCCGCCGCCGACGGAGAAGGGCTTATTCATCGAACGCCTGCGAAAGCGGCCCGACTTCCTCGCCGCCGCCAAGGGCGTCGTCTGCCCGCGCGGCGCGATCGTGGCGCAGGGGCGCTACCGCGACGATGGAGCCGAGACGACGCGGATCGGTTTCACGGCCACCCGGCGGATCGGTGGGTCCGTGGTTCGCAACCGGGCCAAGCGGCGGCTGCGGGAGGCGGCGAGAATCCTGGCCCCCCTTCATGCCAGGGCCGGCTGCGACTATGTGTTCATCGCCCGCGGCGGAACGGCGGCCCGGCCATGGGGGCGTTTGCTTGACGATATGAAAACCGCGCTGATAAGGCTCGCCGCCGACCTTTAAGCGTGACCTCCAAGCCAGCCTGGGCGAGCCCCCGCCTCAACGCCTCTCCCCGGCCAAGAGCCCCATGCCCAACGACAACAAGAACCTGATCACCTTCGTCGTCATGGCGATCCTGCTGCTGGTGACCTACGAGAGCTACACTTGGTTCGTCGTCGATCCCGCCGCGCGCGCCGCCGCCGCCCGCGCCCACACCGGCTCAGCTCAAAGCATTGGGCATCTTGCAGCAAGAAGCCCAGAACTACGAGAGTGGCTCGAAGGACTTTCGGCGCAACCTGACGATGATCGTGCGCCACCACTACGAACAGCGTCGACAACGCGTGCTCACGGCTCTCGATCGCGAGATCACGGAAGAGAAGCACGGCCTCGACGACGCGCGGCAGGAGGCCATTGCGCGCCTGGAGAACTTCGTCGAACGCTATAGTGGTGCGAACGCCGATTCTAAGGCGACACCCGACGCGATGTTCCGGCTCGGCGCCTTGTATGAAGAACGCGCG
>JALYTR010000132.1 GCA_030854165.1 Pseudomonadota bacterium
CCCGTCAGGAGGGCCTGCGCTGGATCTCCCTGCGGCGCGGACGCCGCGCCCTGCGCATACAGGCCCAGCCACTTGAAGGCGGCGCCGTGGCGGTGTGGACCGACGACGCCACGGCGATGGAGGCGGCGGGCGGGACGCTCGCCAATTACGCCGCCGCTTCCGATCGCCTGCTCACGGAGATCGGCGACGCGGTAGCCATCTTTGGCGCTGACCAGCGCCTGACCTTCCACAACCCGGCCTTCGCCGCCCTCTGGGACCTGGAGCCCGCGTGGCTGTCCGATGGACCGAGCCACGGCGATCTGATCGATCGCCTGCGCCAGCGCCGTCGGCTTCCCGAAACCATCGACTACGCGGCGTTCAAGGCCGAGGAACTGGCGCGCCATGAACGCCTGACCGCTTCGCCCGAGGTCATCTGGCGCCTGCCCGGCGAACGCACCGTGCGCGTCCTTTCCCAGCCTCACCCGGACGGGGGCCTGACCCTGCTCTGCTGCGACATCACCCCGGAGCTTCGCCTGAAGACCCAGTTCAACCATCTGATCGAGGTGCAGCGCGCCACCCTGGACAAGCTCACCGATGCGGTGGCCGTGTTCGGCGCCGATGCGCGGCTCAAGCTGCACAACGAGGCGTTCGAACGGTTCTGGGGGCTGAGCACCGAGCGGATGGCGCAGGCGCCCGATTTCGACGCGGTGGCCGATCTCTGCGTGCCGCGCCTGCACGATCGGCAGTTCTGGCGCGACCTCAAAGGGCGCATCACCGATCCGGACCCCGCCGCCCGCGCCCCCGTCCAGTTGGAATTGACCACCGCCGGGCGGCGCATCGTCGCCTTTCAGTCCAGGCCTCTGCCCGACGGGGCGACTCTGGTCTCCTTCGTCGATGTCACCGACACGCGCAAGCTCGAGGGCGCCCTTGCCGATCGCGAGGCCGCCCTGGCCGCCGCCGAGCGATTGAAGCGCGAATTCGTCGGCAATGTGTCGCACGAACTGCGCACGCCGCTGACCACCATCGTCGGCTATTCCGAACTGCTGGAGCGCGCTGGCGAGGCCCTGAACTCGCGCGCCCGCGGTTATGTGGCGGCGGTGCGCGCCGCCGCCGTCCATCTGGCCCGCTCGATCGACAATGTGCTAGTCATGGCCGAGGTGGACGCTGGCGAAATGGTGCTGGAGACCGAGGATGTGGACGTGGGATCCCTGGTGGATGCCGCCGTGGCGCGGTGGGCCGAGGCGGCGCGGACGGCCGGCGTGGAGATCGTCCTGGCCGGCGGGGAGACTGAAGACGGGGCGGCCGGCCTGATCCGCGGCGACGCACGGCGGCTGGCCCAGGTGCTCGATCATCTGACCCAGAACGCCCTTCGCCACACCCCGGCCGGCGGCCGGGTCAGCCTCTCGGCCAGCCGGGCGCCGGGCGAGGCCCAGCTGCAGGTGGCCGACAACGGGCGGGGCATACCCTTCCACGTCCAGGCTCATATCTTCGACCGGTTCGGCGGCCAGGATCGCGGCGGCCCGGGCCTCGGCCTGGCCCTCGTTAAGGCCCTGGTGGAACTGCACGGCGGCTGGGTGGCGCTGGAGAGCGAACCGGGCGCCGGGTCGGCCTTCACCTGTCACCTCCCGGAGGGGGGCCTGACGCCGGAGGGGCGGCCGGAGTTGTTTTGAGGCGTTCTCCGCGAGACAACCGTAGGGACGACGAACGCTCTAATGCTGGCTTTCGGGCATTGTGACCATCAGGCCGTCGAGGTCGTCGGTGACGCGGATCTGGCAGGAGAGGCGGGAATTGGGTTCGACGTTTTCGGCGAAGTCCAGCATGGACTCCTCCATCGCCGAGGGCGTGCCGGTCCGGCCCCGCCACGCTTCGTCCACATAGACATGGCAGGTGGCGCAGGCGCAGGCGCCGCCGCAATCGGCGTCGATGCCGGGGATGTTGTTCTTCACCGCCCCTTCCATCACCGACAGACCGGTCTTTACATCGATGACATGCTCGGCGCCGTCGTGTTCGATGTAGGTTATCTTCGCCATGGACTTCCCCGTTCAGGCGGCGACCTCTTTCATGGAAACGGCGGTATCCGCAAGTCTGGCCCGCGCGATCGGCCGCCGCTGGGCGATGAGCTGGCGTCCGGCCATGAATTCGGCCCCGGCGTTGACCGCCTCGACGGCCTGAACGAGGTCGCCCTTCAGGTGGAAGATGGCGAATTTCGCCCCGGCCGGATCGCCGCGCACCACGATATCATCGACCTCGAAGGGCAGGCCCGCGAACTGGTATTTCAGGTCGTACTGGTCGGACCAGTTCCAGGTCACCTCGTGGGCTGGGGCGGCCCGGCCGACGATCGCGCTGGCCGCCTGCCTGGCCTGTTCGAGGGCGTTGGCGACGCTTTCCAGGCGGAACATGCGCCCGTAGAGCGGCAGGGGCCGGTGGGTGACATCGCCGATGGCGAAGACGGATGGATCGGCGGTTCGGGCCTGCTCGTCCACCACGATCCCGCCGACACACTCCAGGCCGGCGGCGGCGGCCAGTTCGACGTTGGGCGGGGCGCCGACGCCGATCAGCACGGCGTCGCAGGCGACCGTGCGGCCATCGCCCAGGCGGACGCCGGTGACATGGCCAGCCTCGCCCTCGAAGGACTTGACGACCGCCGCGACCTCAAACGCGACGCCGCGGGCGCGATGGTAGTCGGCGAAGAAGGTCGACAAGGTTTCGCAGGCCACCCGGGCCAGAATGCGCGGCTCACGCTCGATGACCACCGCGTCGGCGCCCAGAGCCCGGGCCGAGGCGGCGACCTCCAGGCCGATGTAGCCGCCGCCGATCACCGCCAGCCGCTTGCCGGGCCCCAGCGCGGCCTTGAGGACTTGCGCGTCGGCGGCCGAACGCAGGGTGAGAACGCCAGCCAGGTCGGCGCCCGGGATGGCCAAGGCGCGAGCCCGGGCGCCCGTGGCGAGGATCAGGGTGTCGTAGGCGAAGACGCGGTCGTCGGCGAGGCTCACGGTATGTTTGGCGCGGTCGATCGCGGTAACCGCCGCGTCCAGAATGAGGTCGATGCCGGCTTCGGGGTAGAAGCTTTCTGGCTTGAGCATCAGGGAGTCGGCGTCCGCCTCGCCCTTCAGCCAGGCCTTAGAGAGCTGCGGGCGCTGATAGGGGGCGATGGGCTCCTCGCCGACAAGGGTGACGGGTCCGGCATGGCCATATTGCCGAAGCAGCGCCGCCGCCGTCCCGCCGGCATGGCCCGCGCCGACGATCACCACGCCCGCGCCCGATCCGCCGGTCTGGACCATGTCGACTATTTCGCTGTGCTGGTTTTGTTGGAGGCGCCGGTTCCAAAATAGAAACCGAGCATCAAGGTGACGATCGGCAGCACCAGCACCTTGAGAATGTCAAGCACGGCGCTCGAATAGGCGTCCAAGGTCTTTCCATCTGTCGGCGCGGCCGGAATTCTCGATCCGAACCAATAGAGGGCGGCGGCGACCGAACCCAGGTAGACGAACATCACGGCGACGGCGAGTACCAGGCGGATATAGTCGGCCCGGCGGTCGGCGGCCGCGCGAACGCCCAGGTCGTCCACTTCATGGTTGACCGCGACCGCCTTTCGATCGGAGGCGACCGCCCTGGCCGCCAATTGGGGAAATGCATCCGGCTTGTCGTCGGTCATCACGACCCCCCGTTTCATGGACCCACCGCGACCTTAGGGCGACCCGCCGCCCCGAGGTGTCACCCGTCACTCGGCCACCGCGGCCGCTCCGTCGAGCTTGGTCACCACCGCCTGAACCACGCCATTGGCGCTCTGGCGAAGATTGCGCGAAATTGCCAGTAGCTTCTGCAATTCCGGCCTGATTTCCGGCGAGACGCCGGTATCGCGATCGTTTCCGGCCCGTTTGGCTAGGGCGCTGATCACGTCGAGCATCTGGTCGGACGCCTCAAGCTGGGTCTGCAGGTTTCCCTGGATCACATCCAGCGGAACGGGCGCTGTGTCGGACATCTCGTCGTCTCCTCGGGCGAGCCGAAATATAGGCCGGGGCGGCGGTCGCGGCAATCATGGCCGCTCGCTTTGCCTTCAGGCCAGCCCCAACCCTGCTTTGGAACGTTGCCGATGGAACTATATGTTGCCGCGACTTGACGCCGTGTTGTCAATGCGGTAGGCGATGCCATATGGGAGAAATGCGAAAAATCACGGCGATCCTGCCCGCCGAACTCGTCGATTCCGCAATGATGGTGTCGGGGAACGGCCTGACCGAAACGATCAGGCAGGCCCTTCGCGACTACAACCACCATGCCGCGTCCCGGAGGATACTGGGCATGCGGGGCAAGCTAAAGTTCGAGATGGACTGGCGGGCGTTGCGCGGCAAGGACGAAGCGTGATCGCGGTCGATGCCTGCGTGGTGATCTCGTTCCTGGCCGGCGAAAACCTGCGCGAGGTCGATGCGTTCGCCGCGCTTCTGGAGGGTGAAGGCGCCATCCTGGCGCCCTCCACCGTCGCCGAGCTGCTGTCCGATCCAAAGGGGGGCGCTGAGACGGGGGCGCTGATCGACGGTCTCAAGACCCTGCCGATCGAAGACGGCTACTGGCGCCGCGCCGGCCTCCTACGCGCGGCGGTGAAACGCGCCGGACGAAAGGCGGCGCTCGGCGACGCTCTCGTGGCCCAGGCCTGTCTCGACGCCGACGTTCCCCTGCTTACCTCGGATATCGATTTCAAGGCGTTCGCCGAGGTCGCGAATCTCCGTCTGGCCGCAAAAGCAGCCGAATAACCCTCGCGTCATTTCTCAACTGGAATGAATTGCTCGTCGTGAGTCGGTGGGATACCGGGCGCCGGTAGCGCGACGCTAGCCACAGCCCGAAATCCCAGAGCGCCACCGGGCATTGCGACAACCGTTCCGAAGCATCCGCCATCGATCACCTGCTGCACCACTTTGTCTCCCAGCTTCAAAGTGAAGTAGGGCTGAAAAACCGGCTCCGAGTCGTATCTTAGGCGGATCGCTACGACACCGTCATGGACATCCAATCGCCTGGATATTTCGCTCGCGCTAACGAAGTAGGTTGGCCAGTCATTTCTTGGGCCAAAGTAAAGATCTAAAGAGTCACCATGCAAGACGACGTAGTCGAAATTGCAAAAATGCGGCGCGGCAAGCGCCCGACTTGCGCCCAAGGACGCGGCCATAGAGGCTGCCACAAGCAGCCAAGCCGCCCTCACACCACCCGCTCCACCAGCTCCGCCTTGATCTCGGCGATGGCCTTGGCGGGGTTGAGGCCTTTGGGGCAGACTTGGGCGCAGTTCATGATGGTGTGGCAGCGGTAGAGCTTGAAGGGATCCTCAAGAGCGTCGAGCCTCTCGCCGGCCGCCTCGTCGCGGCTGTCGGCGAGCCAGCGGCGGGCCTGCAGGAGGGTGGCGGGGCCCAGATACTTCTCCGGATTCCACCAGTAGCTCGGGCACGAGGTGGTGCAGCAGGCGCACAGAATGCACTCATAGAGGCCATCCAGCTTGGCGCGGTCCGCCTCCGACTGGCGCCATTCGCCCTGCGGGGCCGGCGTGGTGGTGTGCAGCCACGGCTCGATGGAGGCGTACTGGGCGTAGAACAGGGTCAGATCGACGACCAGATCCTTGACCACCGGCTGGCTGGGCAGGGGGGAAATCTGGACCACCTTGCCGGGAACCTCCGCCCAGCCGTGAGTGCAGGCGAGGGTATTGCGCCCGGCGATGTTCATGGCGCACGAGCCGCACACCCCCTCGCGGCACGAGCGGCGGAAGGCGAGGGTGGAATCCATGCTGTTCTTGATGTGGATCAGCACGTCCAGCACCATGGGTCCGCAGGCGCCCACATCGACGTCGTAGTCGTCCCAGGCCGGGTTTGAGGCGCCCTCCGGATCGTAGCGATAGATACGGAAGGTCTTCACCCGCGCGGCGCCGGCCGGCGCGGGGTGGCGGCGGCCCTTGCCGACCTTAGAGTTCTTCGGGAGGGTGAGCTGGACCATGTCAGGCGGGGTCTTTCGTGAACGTCACAGGTCGTGACAAGGGTCGGCCATGGTGTGTTCGGGCAGCCGGTCCAGATCGGTCATCCAGCCAAGGCGGCTTTTCGTCCAGATGTGCTCGACGGGCGGCGCGGCGGCGGGATCGTCGAGGCTGGCGGTGGTGACGTCGATCCGCTTGCCGCCATAGTCCTCATGGACAAAGGTGAGTTGGGCGCCACAAACGCCGCAGAACTCTCGTACCGCCTTGGGCGTGGACGCGAAAGACGCTGGCGCACCGACCGTGTAGCGGAAATCGACTCGCTGGACGGTGAACCAGGCCACCGCCGGCGCTCCAGTCGTGGCGCGGCAAATCGTGCAGTGGCAGAGCGCCCGCTCGGTGGGCTCGCCCCCCGCCTCATACCGCACCGCCCCACAATAGCAGCCGCCGGTCAGCATGAGGTCAGTACACCCGCGCCTTGGGTTCGATATAGGCCACGTCGTTGCTCCTGGTGAAGGCGTGGACGGGGCGGTAGCCGATCC
>JALYTR010000133.1 GCA_030854165.1 Pseudomonadota bacterium
ATAGGCGCAGCCGGTGCGCAGATCGGCGACCTGCCTGGGGCGTGTCCCTTTGCGGGCCCACACGCGGGTGCGGTGGGTCTTCTGCCCGACCCGCATCTCGTCCTGGAACCAGACGGTGCTGTCAGTCTAACGGCAACTTGTCTCCGCCAGGCGCATGAAGCCCAAACCCAGCCGCCGGCTAGGCCATGACTGACCGCCACTCGGCCAGTGCGGCGGAGCGTCTTTCCCGGTAGAGTTCCTTGCTGATGAGGTGGCGCTCCTGGCTGAAATGGTTGTGGACCTGGGCATGAACCGAGGCGAATTTCTGGAGAGTTTTCATCCTCCGAAATCGCTCCATCGCCCGCTCTCGTCGTCGGAACGGCTGGTGTGAGTTTTCGGCCCTGTTGTTGAGCCACCGGCCCACCTCGCGCCGATCGGCATTGCCGATCTCCTTCATGGCCGCGCCATAGGAGCGCAGGCCGTCGGTGACCACCGTCTCGGGCCGGCCGTGGCGTTTCATGAGCTTCTTCATGAAGCTCAGCGCCGCGTCCTTGTCCCGCGTCTTCGTGGCGAAGCATTCCAGCACCTCGCCCTCGTGATCCACCGCCCGCCACAGGTAGTGCATCTCCCCGTTGATTTTCCCGTAGACCTCGTCCAGATGCCACCGCCAGTGGGTGAAAGCTCGCATGGCCCGCACCCGCCTCCGGCGGATATCCGCGGCGAACATCGGGCCAAACCGGTTCCACCAGAACCGCACCGTCTCGTGGCAGATATCGATGCCGCGCTCGTGGAGCAGATCCTCGACGTTGCGCAGGGACAGGGGGTACTTGACGTACATCATCACAACCAGCCGGATCACCTCCGGCGACGAGTTGAAGCGGAAGATAGGGAGTCTGGGGCTTGCGAGCACGGGCCATCCCAGCCGCCTAACCGCGCCATCCTAACGAGTGGTGCATTTGGTTTGACAGAGCCCTGGAACAACGTCCCTGTCGCCCTCGCCGGCGACGCCGGGACATTTCCCAGCTCTCTGACCCTCGATCCGCCCGTAGGCGGCCCCACCACATTCTACGGCGTCGCCATTGAAGGCGGAGCATCAGGTTTCGGAACCGTCTTCAGTTGGACGCCCTGACAGATACCCTAACGTCCTCGCTGAGCGCCCGATGACCGCCACTCTGACCATTACGTCGAGTTGGTCGCTTCCGCCGGGCGCGCATTCTTGATCATCAGTGCGTGACGGGCCTCGGGGCCGCTCCAGATGCCTGCGGCGCTGAGAGGCTGGTCGCCCCTGGTGGTTGATGGCCAAAACGCAGCATGAGGAAAGCCACGAAGACGGCCACGACGAGTAGGCCAGCAGCCAACCAGACCCAAGGCATCGACGTCGCTCTTCGCTGGGATCGAGCCTCCTCACCACGCGGCGGAGTGTCGTCTCCCCCGCGACCCTGCATTCGGCCGCGCCACGAGTTGCCGCCGCCACGTCGCATCAAGACCAATCCTCTGCGACTAGATCGAAGTCGATACCCCCCGGCCCTTTCTCCAACCAGCCACACGCCCAACCGTTCCAGGCGATGAACGCCACGGGCGTTTGTTGGCCGATCTGCCGGAAGGCCCCGTCCCGGACTCAGGGAGCCCCTTGGTGTCAATCGGGCGGTTGCTCGCTCTCATGGAGCCTTCGCCCCGCAACGGCCCTCAGCGCGCTTCACTAGAGGTGCGAAGCCGACGCTTGGGTTCCGGCCGCCAAGCGGACATTCGTTATGACGGAATTGGGTGGCAAGCGGCCCTTCGGGCGATAGCCGCCCGCTCGACGCCAGTCGGGCCTTCGCGCTAACGTGTCCGCATTGTATGTCCGCAAGCCTCCTTTGGGAGGGCGCCGCGCACGACCGGCGCTCCGCGCGATGGCGCGAGGCGGCGATGCGTAGGCGCGAGGCGAACGGAGCTGGCCGTTCTGCGTGGCGCTTTCGCGCCTAGTTCGGAGAGCCGGCGAGGGCGATCGTTCCGAACAGGCCGTGCTGTTCGGCGCCGATGCCGGCGGTGAAAAACAACTGGCCCGCGTAGGCGCCGGAGCCGACGTGCATCGCCCACAGGCCGGGAAGAATGATCTGCCTGCCGTCCTGGCGCAGGAGTCCCCTGAACTGGCCGGTGGCGGGATCGAAGGCCGAGATGTAGCCCAGAGTGGGGCCGTCGTTGAAGTTGCCGATCAGCACATTGTTGCTGAACTTGCCGAAGTTGGCCGGCGCGATGGCCATGCCCCACGGAGAGGATAGCGTCCCCCCGCTCGCGAACCGCCGCACGAACGTGCCGTCGGTGTTGAACACGCTGACGAAGCCCTGACCCAGCTTGGCCATCGACGAGCCCCCCCCGGGGGTGGCGTAGGTGATCCAAAGATGACCGGCGTCCAGGTTCTCGATATTGAATGGCGCCAGCCCGTCCGGATTGGGGCCCGGATCGACGAAGGCGCCGGCCAGGGTCACCTTATGAAAACCGGTGTCGAAGACATCGATGGCGCCGGTTATCCCGTTCACCGCGTAGAGGTGGGTCGAGCCGCCCGAGCCCGCGACCTCCAGGCCGGTGTAGACCGCCAGATTGCCGCCGTTGAGTCCCGCCACGATGGTCACCGTCTTGCTCTCGCCGTCCCAGCCAGAGATCGAGCCGTCCAGATTGTCGAACAGATAGAGGGCCGGCTCGCCGGTCGGCATCTTGAACCCGGCCCCGACGACATTGACCGCGCCGGTGGGACCGTAGGGAGGGCCCGACGCCTCGGGGACCGACACCGTCGAACGCACGATCACGCCGGTACTGCCATAGACGGTCACCGTGCCGGGAGCGCCGGCGCCGTCACCGCCGGCGTTGGCCACCACCCATCCCCGGTAGGGCGTGGCGGTCATGTCCCAGGGATTGATCAGGGCCGGATCGGTGGTCGGCGCGGGGCCGAAGGGCAGGGTCGCCAGGACCGATTGGTCGTCGGTCACCAGCGGGTGGACCGAGTATCCCTCGGCCGCCGCCCCATGCGCCCCCAGGGCGAGGGCTACGAGGCTCGCGCCGGTGACGAACAGCGACCGGCCAGACACGCGCCGGCGCCGAAATGAACTCTTGATCACGATGTCGCCTCCAGTTGCAAAATTGTCCGCGAGCAACGGCTTGCGGCGGAGCGATCAAGGGGCGAAAGTCCTCGCGATGGAATGAGCGGAAGCCGATCTTTTGCCGATCAATTTCCGACCACGGCGTCCAGGGCGGCCATGAACGATCTCTCTGGTCCACTTTCGCCCGTGGGTCGGATCGATCTGGCGCGCGAGCCGGACTTCGATCTCGGCGCGGCCCGAATGCGGCCTTCGGCGTGCGAGGTGTCTGTGGGAGGGCGGTGCGTGCGCCTGCAGCCCCGCGTCATGCAGGTGCTGGTCGCCCTGGCGCGGGCCAACGGCGAGGTTGTTTCTCGCGAGGCCCTGGTCGACTCCTGCTGGAGCGGGTTGTCGGTGGGCGAGGACGCCCTCAGCCGAAGCATCCAGACTCTGCGGCGATCGGTGGAGACCGAGGCGGCCGGCGCGTTCACCGTCGAGACGATCCCCAAGATTGGCTATCGGCTGGCGCGGCGCCCCGAGCCCGGGCTGACGCCGAAATCCGTCCAATCCAAGGGCGGCAACCGGAACGTCTCGTGGATCGCGATGATCGGCGCCTTGGCAGTGGTTGCGGTCGCGATCACGGCGATCTTCGTGCTGGAGGCCAGGCCGGCCCGATGGGCGGTGGAGCGATCCGAGCACCTGGTCTCCACACCTTGGGCGGAACGGCATCCGGCAATATCCCCGGATGGGACAACGCTGGCCTATTCCGCCGGCCCGGACATCGCCAGCCGCCGCATCTATCTGAAGCGGCTGTCAGGCGGACAATCGATTCGACTGACCGAAGGGCCCTTCGACGATGCGGGGCCCGTCTGGTCGCCGAACGGCGCCCGCATCGCCTACGTCGCCGCTCGCGCCGGCGAGCCTTGCCGGATCATGGTCATCACCGTTCGGGCCGGGCTGGCGAGGGAGGTCGGACGATGCCAAGGCGCCGAGCGCTCACGGGCTGTCTGGAGTCCGGCTGGAGACGCCCTCATGTTCAGCGACGCCGTCACTTCGACCGCCGCCGCCCGGATCGTGCGCCTCGATCTCGCCACCGGAGCGCGCCGAACGATAACCCATCCGCCGGGAGGCCGCGACGACCAGGAGCCGGCGATTTCTCCCGACGGCCGTTGGGTCGCTTTCACCCGGTCCTCCCCCGAAACACGATCCCTGGTGACGATCCACGATCTTCGCGGCGGTCGGGAGCGGATCGTCGCGAACCTCGAAGAGGGTGAGGGCGGCTTTGCCTGGAGCGAAGATTCCAAGGATTTGTTCGTCGCGGATGGAAACGGGGTGGAATCGACCCTCTGGGCGTATCCGATCGTCGGCGGCGGTCGGACGCTCGTAGCCGTCTTGCCATTGGAGGTGGGCCGCGTGGCGTCGGGGCCGGGCGGCCTCTTAGCTGCCGAGATCACCTCCGCTCGTTTCAACCTCATGCGCCCTCCGGCGCCCGGGCAAGCTGGGCCGATGGTTGCCGATTCAGCGAATGGGCATAGTTGGTCACCGGCATTTGCCCCCGACGGAACCTTGGCCTTGGCCTCCGATCGAACGGGCGAAAACGCCATCTGGCTGGCCCCCCCCGGCGGCGTGTCTCGGTCCTTCTTGAGCTGGGGCGCCGGCTATGTCATCGGCTTGAGTTGGTCGCCCGATGGCGCCGCCTTGGCATTCGTCCGCCTGGCGGGCGGGGGGATAGCGTTGCATGTCGTCAGCCGGGGCGGCCGCGATCTCGCCACGATCCCAGTTTCAGCCGTCGAGGTTGGACAGCCGGCTTGGCGCGCCGACGGGCGCTCCCTGTTGTTTCCTGCTCGCGACGGCCACGGGTGGAGACTGTGGCGAGCTGATCTCTCCCGACCGGAGAAGCCTTATCCTATCACTGGAGTTGGTTGGATCGCGGTGAGAACGTGGGGCGACAGGCTTTTTGGCGTCAAGGTCGGCCAACCGGGCATCTGGCGCCTTGGTCCTCAACCCAACCTCATCGTCGCTGGATTTTCCACTCGCAGCCCTGACCAGTGGACGATCTTCAAGGATCGGATCGTCTTCGCCGATGGGAACTATCCGAACCCCAAACAGTTGCTTTCCGCGCCCGTTGCCGGGGGTCGCGAACGTCCCTTCGCCGACACCCCCAGGGCGATGCATGATCAAGGTTTCGCCATCGACCCACGGTCGGGACAAACAATCTATATCGGGGTGGTTGATTTCGACACCGACATAGAGCTGTTTCATCTCGTCCGAAAATAAGGCGGCTCAGCGAAAGCGGCCCGCGCCAGGATGGCGATGTGGCAGCGACTCCACACGGCCTAGTCCCCATGTTGGCCTGAGTCCCTTCACGACCCAGCGGTTGGCCTGGGGGCAGCCGTTACCTGGCGCACCCTGTCGTCCTGTTGGCCATCGTCCGCCGCCATCGATCGCTACCCAAAAGCAGACGCTCCAAGGGTCCGAGTTGGGTCGACTCCTGCCCTAAGCCCATTGCCAGTAAGCGGACCCACCAAACCACGCATGACGTATCGGGACACTCCCTTTCTACGTTGCGTCGCGGCGAGGAATGGTGCATTGCAGCATCATGACCCAAGGCGAATTGATCACCCCGGGTGTTTTCGGCCGGTTCGCCCCGGTCCTCACCGCGAAGAGAGCTGCCGACACGCGGAAAATCGGCTCGGTTCTCCTGCTCGCATTGAGAGACATCGGCCGGGTGAACGCTCACCTGGCCTATCGACGCGTCGGCAACGCCTTGCGCGGCATGCTCAGTTTCGCCCATTGCCGAACGCGCGAAGACATCATCGCATCTCAAGCGGCGCTGATCGGCGAAGATCTTGAGCTTGTGGGCGGCGCTCTCAAACGGGCGGGCGAGATCGTGGCGGCGGCGACCGGCGAGGCGGTTAGAGCGACTATCCACTAGCGACTGCCGTAGGCCAGCCGCTTTAGCGGTGCGGCGGCAGCGGCCCTTGGATCGCAACCAACTCCCGAAGGTATGGCCATGATGGGTGCTGTCGGTGCTGTCAGTCCAACGGCAACTTGTCTCCAGTCAGGCGCAGTGAGCCCAAGCCCGAGCGGCGTTTAGGCCATGACTGTCCGCCACTCGGCCAGTGCGGCCGAGCGTCGCTCCCGGTAGAGGTCTTTGCTGATGAGGTGGCGTTCCTGGCAAAAATGGTTGTGGACCTGGGCATGGACCGAGGCGAATTTTTGGAGTGTCTTCATCCTCCGAAATCTGAGCATCGCCCTCTCTCGTGGTCGGAATGGCTGGTGTGAGTTCTCGGCCCGGTTGTTGAGCCAGCGGCCCACCTCCTGACGATCGCGGTTTCCAATCTCGTTCATGGCGGCGCCGTAAGAGCGCAAGCCGTGGTGTTGTCAGCGCAAATCGTTCGAGTCAGGCTTC
>JALYTR010000517.1 GCA_030854165.1 Pseudomonadota bacterium
GGGCGGAGTAGGGCGCCAAGGCGTCCGGTTTCACGCTCTCACCGCCTCGAAGGTCAGCACCCGATCGCCGCTTCGAGGCGTCCGGCGGCGATTGTAGTTGCCGATCACCCCGACCTGGCCAAATCCCGCCTCGCGCAGGGCCGTGGTCAGTTCCTCCACGCCCCAGTATCGCAGCGCCATCGGTTCGAGCCACGACTCAACCATCCGGTTGTTGCGCCAACGCTCATAGATCGTATGAAGCTCCTCGCGCTGGGCGATCCAGTCGACTTTCATCCGCCGGGTTTCGCAGATCATCAGATCGCCGTTGTCCGCCGTCCAGGACCTCCGGCTCTCGCCGCCGGCCGCCAGGGTCGACACAGGCCGGACGTCCAGCACCACCAGCCCGCCTGGAACCAGATGATCGGCGAACCGGCGCAGCACCGCCAGGGCGGCGGCGAAGTCGTCGATCAGGCCGAATGAGCCGGCCGGAACGAAAACAACCCCGAAGCGCCGATCGTAGTGGAAGTCCTCGAACCGTTGCCGGCTCAGGTGGGGAGAGAAACCGCGCTCGGCGCATCGCGCCTTGCAGTTCTCCAGCATTTCGGCGCTGGCGTCGAAGCCGACGACCTCGTGGCCGGCCTCCAGGAGGGGGATGAGGGCGCGGCCCGAGCCGCAGGCGGGCTCCAGGATCGGGCCTGGGACGCCGGCCAGCCGGTCGCGGTGAAAGGCGGTGTCGTGCAGCGAGCCGACCGACTTGTCGAGGTCGTACATTTCGGCGGCGATGGCGCCATAGCGGTTGGTGAGCGTGTTGCTTGAGGAGGGCATGAAGGTCTCGCGTGTTTGACGCCGCCGCGCGGGCAAGACGCCATCGGGATGAAAAAAACACGGCGCCCGGACCTTCGCAAGGTAAAGGCCGGCGCCTTGACGGGTCGTGTCATCACTTGGCTCGCGCGAGATAGCCACGGGCGGCGGCGCGGACTCTCTTTCCGTAAATCAGACGAGCTTGGAAGCGCGCGACAAGGGCCTTGACGAACGTCTGTTTTTGTGTTGCAAAATGCAAATGCATGATCTTTGGAAATAGGACACATGGTGCTGACCGATCCGCGCCACGAGGCGCTCGCCCAGGCCCTGGCGCGCGACCACAACGTCAGCGCGGCCGGGCGGGCGGCCGGGTTCGGCAAGAACGCCGCCTATGCCTGGCGCCTGTCGCGATCGCCCAAAATCATCGATCGCGTCGCCGAGCTCGTCCAGACGGCGCCGTGGGGCGGTTCGAGGGATCTGGCCCCGGTGATCAATGAAATGGCCAAACTGGGCATCGAGGCCGGCAAGCTCGGCACAGCGGCGGGGATGATCGCGGCCCGGCAGCTTCTCGCCGAGGCGGCGCGGTTGAAACAGCTTCTGCCCGCGCCCGAGACGGCGGCCTATCCGCCGCCGCGCCGCCGTCAGATGAGCACGCGGGAGTGGGTCGAGACCTTCTGCCCTCCGGGCACGAACCCCGACTATCGCGATCCCGACGGGGCTTGACAGGGTAATTGCCGTATGGAAGAAATATTGCACACAGATGCAATGGAGTCCGCCATGCCCGTCGCCCGCGCCAGCCTCATTTCCGCGCTGAGCTACCAGGACCCCCGTGCCGCCCTCGCGTGGCTCGAAAGCGCGTTCGGCTTCGAGGTCACCATGCTGATCGAGGACGCGGACGGTCGCGTGGCGCATTCGGAGATGCGCTTTGGCAATTGCGCCGTGATGATCGGTTCGGAATGGTCGGCCGACCACAAGAGCCCCAAATCCCTGGGCGGCAAAAACACCCAGTCGGTCCACATCCAGATCGACACCGATGTCGATGCCCATTGCGAGCGCGCCAGAGCGGCCGGGGCGGAAATCACCCTGGAGCCGGCGACCCAGTTCTACGGCGCCCGCTCCTACCGCTGCCGCGACGTGGAGGGGCACATCTGGACGGTCGGCCAGACGGTCAAGACGGTCACGCGCGAGGAGGCGGAAAAGGCGAGCGGGCTGAAGATCACCGGCTGGGTG
>JALYTR010000134.1 GCA_030854165.1 Pseudomonadota bacterium
GGTCTGTAATGCGCCCTTGAACATCCCAACGTCCTGGGTCGTCCCGATCCAGCCGATGAACAGGTTGTCCACGGCTTCCATGGCGACAGGCAGATAGACCTGATCGACATAGGAAATGTCGTAATCGACACCGTTGGCTTTGAATTTGATGGGATCGGCGCTTTCATCGATGCCGCCCATGGTGTATTCGGTCAGTTGAGTCAAGTCATTGGCCGGTAGGTCGCCTTGGTCTTTGGCGCTGTGAAAGATGGCGGGCGGTTCGTTGCAACCCAGTGTACAGGTGACCAGCGCCGCGCCCGCGATCGGCGTCGTCGGGTTCTTTTTGTCCTTGTCGTAATCGACCTTGATGGCCTTCGCCACGTCATACAGGCTCGCGCGGCCACCCTTCCACCAGTTGATGAACTCATCGGGGACCAGCCCCTGGTTGGTCGGCAATATCTGTGTGTATAACGGGACTACTAGAGTAACAAACTTGCCTGGCGCAATCCCACCAGTAGTGAGATTAATGTAGATTCGGTAGACGTTTGTATTTCCGTAAAGCTGCGTCTTGAGATTGGCTTTCGGAATCTTGAAGACAGCCTGAAGCCACTCGTCCTTGCCTTGCTTGGGTGTCGAGATAACGGGATAGAGCGGACCCAACAGGCTGTTGTTGTAGATCCTGATCTCCTTCATCGGCACGGCTTGCGCCGCGGCGGCGCCGGCCTGGAAGGCGGCTGGCAGGGCCAGGACGGCGGCAAGCCCGGCCCATTGCGAAGGTCTCGGTGTGGTTTTCATGATCTTAGTTCCCTCTCCCAAAAAATATCGGCGCCGCGCCGCGAGGCGATCTGTCGCCTCCGACCCCCGCGAACGACCGTCCCAATCCGAACCGGCGCGCCCGTGACTCAAGTTACTTGTACGCGACGTCCCGAGTATTTGCAGGCGACTCAGCCTGATCGACCCGGCGCGCGGAATCTCTACCCGTGATCCAAAGTGTTGGACGCATGCCCGCTCTAAGGAAGATCAATCCACCCATCATTGGGAATGTGAAGGTCACGCTTGTCGTGCGTTGGCGCCGAACGCCCGATCGAACACAAGCCAATGCTCGCACCCGGCATTTCCTTGCCGCTGCTTTGCCCTCCCGCCCCATTCGCGCTAATAGCCGCGCCCTTCGATAAAAGGCCCTCACCATGACCCCGGCCTGGACGCCCGCGTCCTGGAGGCGGCTGCCGGCTCGGCACCTGCCCATCGACTATCCAGACCTGGGCGCCCTCGCCGCCGTGGAAGCGGAACTGCGCCGCATGCCGCCGCTGGTGTTCGCCGGCGAGGCGCGGCGGCTCAAGGGTCTCTTGGCGCGGGTGGCGGCGGGCGAGGCCTTCCTCCTGCAGGGCGGCGACTGCGCCGAGAGTTTCAAGGAGTTCTCGGCCGACAAAATCCGCGACACCTTCCGCCTGATCCTGCAGATGGCCGTTGTGTTGACCTTCGCGGGAGGCAAGCCGGTGGTGAAGGTGGGCCGCATGGCCGGTCAGTTCGCCAAGCCCCGCTCGTCGCCCACCGAGACGATCGGCGCCGTGACCCTGCCCGCCTATCGGGGCGACAACATAAACGGCATGGAGTTCGCTCCCGCCGTGCGTACGCCCGATCCGGAGCGCCTGCTCAAGGCCTATTCCCAGTCGGCCGCCACCCTTAACCTGCTGCGCGCCTTCGCCGGCGGCGGATACGCCGACCTGCACAACATCCATCGCTGGACCCTGGGTTTCGTGGAAGGCAGCCCGCAGGGGGCGCGCTACCGCGAACTCACCGACAAGATCAGCGAGGCCCTGGCCTTCATGGCCGCCATCGGCGTGACGCCGCAAAGCCATCCGGAGATGCACCGGGTTGAGTTCTTCACCGGCCACGAAGCCCTGCTGTTGGGTTTCGAGGAGGCCATGACCCGCGTCGATTCCACCACCGGCGAGTGGTACGACGTCTCGGCTCATCTTTTGTGGATCGGCGAGCGCACCCGCCAGTTGGACGGCGCGCATGTGGAGTTTGTGCGCGGGATCAAAAATCCGATCGGCCTGAAGGTCGGCCCTACCGTGGAAGCGGACGAACTGCTGCGACTCATCGAGGCGCTCAATCCAGCCGGCGAGGCGGGGCGCTTGACGCTCTATGGCCGCTTCGGGGCCGACCAGATCGCGGGGCGGCTGCCCTCATTGATGCGCGCGACCCGGCGCGAGGGTCGCCAAGTCGTGTGGGCGATCGATCCCATGCATGGCAATACGCGCAAGGCCGACAATGGCTACAAGACCCGGCCCTTCGACCGCATCCTTTCCGAGGTGAAGAGTTTCGTCGAGATCGCCCGGACCGAGGGGGTTCACCCTGGCGGCGTTCATCTGGAGATGACCGGCCAGAATGTCACCGAATGTCTGGGCGGCGCCCGCTCGGTGGTCGAGGGCGAGCTGGGCGACCGCTACCACACCCACTGCGATCCGCGCCTCAACGGCGAGCAGGCCCTGGAACTGGCCTTCCTCGTCGCCGAAAAGCTGAAGGCCGAGCGCGCCGCGAGCGTGGAGCGGGCGGCCGAGTAGGCGATGGCGTCGTCCCCCGTTCGAGCCGATCTCGCCGAGCTGCTGCGTCTGGCCGGTCCGGTCGTCGCTTCACGCGTCGGGGTCATGACCATGGGCCTCACCGACGTGGTGGTGGTGGGGCGCCATTCGGCGGTGCAACTGGGCTATCTGGCGCTCGGCTGGACGCTGGCCAGCGTGGTGGTGGTGACCGCCATCGGCCTCCTGTCGGGCGTGCAGGTGATGGCCTCGCGCGCCCTGGGGGAAGAACGGCCGGAACTGGCGGGGGGCGCCCTGCGCCGCGGCCTCGCCTACGCCTTGTGGATCGGGACGGCGGCGATGGCGGCCATGATCGCCGGTGGGCCGGCCTTCCTGCATGTCAGCGGGATCGCCAGAGGCCTCGCCGATGGCGCCACCGCGCCCCTGATCGTCCTGGCGCTTTCCATGCCCAGCTTCGCGGTGTCGGTGGCGGCGGGATCGTGGATGGAGGGCCTTGGGCGGCCCAGGCCGGTGACGGTGTTCATGTGGGGGGCGAATATCGTCAACCTGGCGGTGAACCTCGTCCTGGTTCCCGGACTATTTGGCCTGCCGGCGCTGGGTGCGGCGGGAGCCGCCTGGGCGACCTTCTCCTCGCGCTCGCTGCTGGCCCTCGTCACCCTGATCTATATCGCCCGCATGGCCGACGCGCGCGCCCTGGGCGTATTCGCCAAACCGCCCCCCGACAGATCCCGCGAGGTCGAACAGCGGCGGATCGGCTACGGGGCCGGCGCGTCGGGGTTCTTCGAGGTGGCCGCCTTCGCCTCCATGACTCTCATCGCCGGCTCGATCAGCGCCCTGACGGTGGCCGCCTATACGGTGGTCCTGAACGTGGTGTCGTTCGTCTTCATGGTCCCCCTGGGCATGGCGACGGCCACCGCCGTCATGGTGGCGCGCGCCTTCGGAGCGAGACGTCCAACCGCGCTGAACCGCGCCGCCTCGATCGGATTTGGCGTGACGGCCCTCTTCGCGATCGCCGCCGCCCTGGCGATCTGGCCGGCCGCCCGCCTGATCGCCCTGGGCTACACCACCGATCCGGCCACCATCGCGCTGGCCACCGGGGGTCTGGCCCTGGCCTGCCTGTTCCTGATCCCAGACGCCCTGCAGGTGGTGGTCGCCCAGTCGTTGCGGGCGCGCGGCGACGTGCTTGTCCCCACCCTGACCCACCTGGCCAGCTATGCATTCGTGATGATACCGCTCGGCTGGACCCTGGCCATCGCCGCCCATCTGGGCATCGCCGGCATCATCTGGGCCATCGTCGCTGGCAGTCTCCTTTCGGCGGGCCTGCTGATGGGCCGCTTCTGGATGCTGGCGCGGCGGGATTAGACCCCGAGGATCCAGCCTTCCTCCCGTTCGGCATCGACGATGACGTCGGCGGCGACGCCCTTCGCCGGAGCGAACAGAGCGCCCAGCCTGCCCGCCTCGTCGAGCCTGGCGAAATGCTCGGCCAGGGCGCGGACCTGGGTGAGATCGCGAGCCTCGCCGGCCACAGGGGCGGGCTTGACGAGCGGGGGATAGACCTCCGCCACGACCACCTCGACGCCGGCGAGGCCCGCTTCGCCGAGCGCCTTCCATCCGGTCTCGAACGGCCACACCTTGAGCTTGTCGCCGCGCGCCTTGGCCAGACGACGGACGGCGGGAATGCCCAGGATCGCCTGGCCGCCCACCGAGCCGCTGTAGGCCAGTTTCCACACCGGCGAGGCGCCCTTGGCGGCCAATTCGGCGTGACGGAATTCCGGCAGGTCGGCGGGCCCGTGCGCGCGCGCCTTTTTGGGTTGGAGGGTGGTGAGGGTGTCCCTGGGCGGGCACCCCCAGAACGGAAAGGGCCCTCCGGTCAGGCGCCGGTTGATCTCCGAGGCGACGCCGAAGCGGTTGTTGGTGTTGTCGGCCTTGTCCTTGACCATGCGCGCCAGCTGATCCCAAACCGCCCGCCAGGGCGTCCCGGCGGGGAGCTTCAGGGCCGCCGCCATGCCCCGCGGCAGCCCTAAGGGAAAGTCGAAGCAGACCAAGGTGCGCTCCCGACGCTTGACGCGCTCGGCGAGAATGGCGGTCAGCAGCTTTTCGCCCGCGGCGCGCGTGGCCGGGTTGAGGGCCTCGAAGGCGAGGCGAAAGCGCACGTCGCGCTTGACGACGCCTATCCAGATGGAATCCGCCCCAGTGGTCGGTTTGGACGCCGCGCTCCACTTGACGGACACATAGGCGTTGAACAGACGGGCCACGTGGGCTCCTCTAGGCTCGTGAGTGGCGCGCTCTTTAGCCCGTGGCGCGCGCCAAGGCCAATTCAAGGGCTGAGGGGAGACGCCATGGCGGCGAGAGAAAGCGAGGTGTCGGGCCTGCAGGGCGTTTCGTCGCGCCTCGCCGAGTTTAAACCGGCGGGGCCGCCGTTCATCGTCGGCGTCACTGGCGCCGTCGCCAGCGGCAAGAGCGCCTTCGCCGCAGCCCTGGCGGCCGCCATGGCCGCCCAGGCCGACCGCCCGCGGGTCGAGGTGGTGTCGACGGACGGTTTCCTCTTGGCCAACCGCACCCTGGACGAGCACGGTCTGACCCTGCGCAAGGGTTTTCCCGAGAGTTACGACGCGGCCGCCCTGGATGCCGCCCTGGCCGGCGCGCGGCGAGGCGCGGTGGATTTCCCAGGCTATTCCCACGTCACCTACGACGTCGATCCGGCCCTGATCCGGCGACTCGAGCGCCCGGACGTATTGATCGTCGAGGGCCTGGGCCTGAGCGCGCATCGCTCGCGGCTGGATGCGCTGATTTATCTGCACGCCGCCGAGCGGGATCTGGAGGCGTGGTTCGTGGCGCGCTTTCTGGGTCTATGGGAGGCTGCCGCCCACGAACCGGCGTCCTTCTACGCGCGCTTCAGGTCGCTGGACCGCGACGGCGCCGCGTCTCTGGCGCGCTCGGTGTGGGGCCAGATCAATCTGCCCAACTTGCGGCTGAACATCGCGCCTTTGCGGGCCGAGGCCGAGATCGTCGTCCACAAAGGGGCCGATCACGCGATCGTCGAACTGACGGCGGGGGCCAGGGTCCATGGCCTGAGGCGTAGCAAAGCGGCGCCCGCCTCTGCTAGCATCCCTGAAGAAGCGGCAAGCGGAGGACAAGGTATGAAAGACAGCGCAGACTCGGTGCGCGCCCTGGCGCTGGTGGGACCCACCGGCGGCGGTAAGACGACGCTGCTGGAAGCTATGCTGCTCGCCTCCGGGGCCATCGACCGGCGCGCCGGCGGCGGGGCGGCCGACAAGGTGGGCGACACCAGCCCCGAGGCCCGCGCCCGCGGCCATTCGGTCGAACTCAACCTGGCCGGCTTCGATTTCCTGGGCGACCGATACGCGGTGATCGATTGCCCAGGCGCGGTGGAGTTGGCCGCCGAAGCCGACGCCGCCCTGCCGGCCGTCGATCTGGCGGTGATCGTCGCCGAACCGGAAAGCGCCAAGGCGATCCTTTTGCAGCCGCTCATGCGCCAATTGGAGCAGCTCGGCGTGCCGCGCGCCCTGTTTGTGAACAAAATGGACCAGGCGCGCGGTCCTTTGGACGCCCTGCTGGCGGCGCTGGCGCCGGTCAGCGCCGTCCCCCTCGTCGCCCGCCAGCTGCCGATCATGCAGGATGAGCGGGTGGC
The DNA here is from genome assembly GCA_030854165.1 of Pseudomonadota bacterium. Lineage (GTDB taxonomy): Bacteria > Pseudomonadota > Alphaproteobacteria > Caulobacterales > Caulobacteraceae > Acaudatibacter. Next base: position 6,175 of record JALYTR010000134.1, read on the forward strand.
CGGCTTTGTCGATCTCGCCCTCGAGCGCGCCTTCATCTATCGCCCCGGCGAGGCGTCGGACGTGGTCGATCTGGCCCCCGATCTGGCCCAGGTCGAGGCCGACGCGCGTTTCCACATGCTCGAACAGCTGGCCGATTTCGACGACGAACTGATGGAGCAACTCCTCAACGACGCCAATCCGAGCCGCGACCTGGTGTTCGGCGATCTGGTTCGCGACATGAACGAGGGCCTTATCGTGCCGGTGTTCTTCGGCTCGGCG
>JALYTR010000518.1 GCA_030854165.1 Pseudomonadota bacterium
GGCGCGCGGTAGGGGGCGCTATCGGGCAAACGCGTCGGGCGATTTCCAGACAATGACCCTCACGCCGAAATGCTCCGCCGCGTCACTGAGGCGGATTGGCCAGCAGGTACGGCAGGCCGCCGTTGACGTTGGGGTCTTCACCCCAGACGGCGGGATCAAAGCCTGGGGGAAGACCGGCCTGGAGCTGCGTGGTGGTCAGTCCAGTGATGCCTGGGTCATTGGCGGGGCTGCCCGCGCCCTGGCTGAGATTGCCGATGCCGCTGGTCGTGATGTCCCAGTAGGTCTGACTGGCCGTGCCCGAGGTGGTGTCCGATCCGATCAGGCCGCCGATCGGGCTTCCGGCCGGCCCGGTGGGCGCGCCGCTGGCATACGCGGAACTGATCTTCACGTTTTGGGTGTGGCCCGCCAGCCCGCCGATCGATGCGCCGCCTCTCGTCGGGTTCTTCGCGACCGCGCCGGTCGCATAGGCGTTCGAAATCGAGCCGACATCCGTATAGCCGACCAATCCGCCCAGGAATTGCCCACCCGCGACGGCGCCGGTGGCGTAAGAGGTTGTGATCCCTCCCTGGTTTTCTCCGATAAGACCCCCGACCATGAAATCTTGTGAACCCTCGACCCTGGCGCTCGAGGACGACCCAGAAACCGTATTGTTCGAATAGCCGACCAAGCCCCCGACAGTGGCGCCAGATACCGAACCGGACGTGCGGCAATTGGTGATAGAGCCAAACAACGTCTCTCCCGCCAGGACGCCAGCGGTCCCGTTCCTTGGGGCCGAGATCATGGCTTCATCGACGGCGTCACCGAATAGCGACCCATTTTCATTCGATCCGGCGAGGCCGCCGACCAATTCGCCCCCGGACACGTTCGCCTTGGAGAGAACGAGATTTTCGATGAGGCCCCGATTCTGACCGACCATTCCCGCCGTGTAACCGGCGGGATCGCCGATCGCGAGGTTGGATATCGTGTTGCCCAACCCTTCCAATGTGCCCTGGAACACCGTGCCATAGCCGCTGGTCTTCGTCCCGATCGGCGGCGCCGGATAGACGCCATCGGGCGCGGCGTCGTAGCTGTTGGCCAATGCGTAGAAGCCCGACGAGCCGGTGGCCATGGCGCCTGCCAGGCCGGCGATGCTGTTGGCAAGCATGTAGGCGCTGCCGTTGATCGTTAGCGGGCTCGACAAGCTGGCGAACGTCACGCGTCCGCGCGCGCCGAACGAAAAATGGCCGTCCGACCCGCCGTCATTGGTCAGCACTGACAAGCCGCCGACGCCCGTGACCGAAACTGGTTGATTGACGGTGAGCGAGCGCCAGGCGTCGAGCGTGAGGGTAATTCCGCTGGTCCAGGTCAGCGGCGCGGCGACCACGATATCCTGAGCGCTGCTTTGGCTCTTCACGGTCACGCTCGCGGAGGCCAGCATCGCCTGGAGGTCGGCGGCGTTGAGGACGGCGTTGGCCGCCGTCGGCGTACAAATATTAGCCGCGCAACTCATGCGCCTGGTCACGGCTTTCGAGATGATCACCGAGCCCCACGCGGCAGTGACCGCAAGGACGGCAAGCAAGGCCGGAACAAGCGCGAGCGATCGAGCGGCGTTGCGGCTGGACAGAAGCATGGTCAGGCCGCCTCCGATCCGGTCGACTTCCACGACTCTCGTCGCGGGACTTATCAGTTTTCAGGAGGTGAACCAAGCGCCTTCCGGACCGTCGCCAGATTGAATGCCTCGGTTTCACCCGGTCGCCGAACTTCGAATCGTTCGCTTTTTGGCGGGCGTTGTCCGCCCGGTTCACTCCGCCAGGATAGTCACCCGACCGTCGTGGCCAGAGACGGTTCCGGCGACGATCGCGCCGGCGGGGACGTCGCCGGCGAAGGCGACCTGCGTGAAGTCCTCGGCGCGGGCGTGGCCGGGGCGTTCGACGAGGGCGCGGACGGTCCGGCCGATCTGGCGGTCCAAATGGCGGACGAGGGCGGCGTCGCCGGCGGCGCGCAGGCGGGCGGCGCGGGCCTTGAC
>JALYTR010000519.1 GCA_030854165.1 Pseudomonadota bacterium
ATGGCGCCACACCGGAGCCCGAGAGCCCCTACCAGCGGGCGAGCCAAGTCTGGGACGAGCGCATCGGCTCTGCCCGTGTCCAGGCCCGCAACTGGCGGCTGATCGCGCTGGGCAATCTCGGTCTGGCCGCGGCCCTCGCCGCCGGTCTCCTCTGGCAGTCGGCGCGCGGCACGGTGACGCCGTGGGTGGTGCAGGTCGATAAGCTTGGTGAGGCTCAGGCCGTGGCGCCCGCCACCGCCGCCTACCGGCCCACCGATCCCCAGATCGCCTGGCATCTGGCGAGATTCATCGAGGAGGTGCGCTCCATCCCCGCCGATCCGGTGGTGCTGCGCCAGAACTGGCTCGAGGCCTACAACTATACCACCGACAAAGGCGCCCTGGCGCTGAACGGCTATGCCCGCGCGAGCGACCCATTCGCTCTCGTGGGAACGACCCAAGTGTCGGTCGAAGTCTCCAGCGTCATTCGCGCCTCGGAGAGCAGTTTCCGCGTCGCCTGGACGGAGCGGCGCTATGTCGATGGCGCGCTCGCCGCCACCGAACGCTGGAGCGCCATCCTCACCGTGGTCCTCCAGACCCCCACCGACGCCGAGCGGCTGAAGAAGAACCCGCTTGGCCTCTACGTCCACGCCCTCAACTGGTCCAAGGAGCTCTGACCAATGCGCCGCCTCCCGCTTGCAACCCTCCTCCTGGCCGGCGCCGCGCTGAGCGCTTGCGCTTCGGCCTGGAAGCCACCGACCATCGCCTACGACGACGCGCCGCGGCCCGCCGTCCTGACCCCCGACCCGCCTAAACCGGTCCAGGTCGTCGAACTCCCCACGCCGCTCCCCCTGCCCGGACAACTGAAGGCCTTGCCGGGGGCCCGGACGGCGCCGCCCGAGGCCGCCGATCCCAAGGCGCGCATCGAGCGGGCCAACGGCGCGGCCCGCATCCAGCCGACCCTCGCCGGCTACATCAACGCCGTCCAGGTCTACCCCTTCACCGAGGGCGCCCTCTATCAGGTCTATGCCGCCCCCGGCCAGGTCACCGACATCGCCCTGGAGGCGGGCGAACAGCTGGCTGGTTCCGGGCCGGTGGCCGCCGGCGACACCGTGCGCTGGGTCATCGGCGATACCGAAAGCGGGATGGGCGCCACCAGGCGCGTCCACATCCTCTTGAAGCCCACGCGGGCGGACCTCGCCACCAATCTCGTCATCAATACCGATCGGCGCACCTACCATCTCGAGTTGCACTCGGCGTTAAAGACCTACATGGCCTCGGTCTCCTGGGCCTACCCAGCCGACCAGCTGATCGCCGTTCGCGGCGAGACGGCGGCGGCCGAGACGGCCGCGCCCGTGGCCGCCGGGATCGATCTCGAGGCGCTCAATTTCCGCTACCGGATCGAGGGCGACAATCCAGCCTGGCGGCCATTGCGGGCCTTCGACGACGGACGTCAGGTCTTCATCCAGTTCCCGAGCGGCATCGGCCAAGGCGAGATGCCACCCCTGTGGGTGATCGGCGCCGAAGGCGGCGCGCAGCTGGTCAACTACCGCGTTCGGGGCGAGACCATGATCGTCGATCGCCTGTTCGCCGCCGCCGAGCTGCGGCTCGGCGGCAAACACCAGCAGAAGGTCCGCATCGTCCGCGCCGACGGGAGGCGCAAATGAAGGACGAACCTCGGCGGGAAGGGCCGGCCGAATCCGAGCCCCGCGGCCAGATCGTCCATGAGATGCGCCTTCGACCCGGCCGACCGCCGGTGACGCGCCTATCGCGAAAGGTCCTCATCGGGCTTGGCGTTGTCGCCGCGACCGGCATCGGCGGCGCGCTCTTCTTCGCCTTGCGGCCAAGCCACGATACCCGCCGCTCGGAACTCTACAACACCGACAGCCGCACGACGCCGGACGGCCTCGCCAATCTCCCCAAGGACTATGCGGGTGCCCAACGAAGTGTGCCCAAGCTCGGCCCGCCGCTCCCCGGCGACCTCGGCCGCCCGATTCTCAACGCCGGCGAGCCCCCGCCTGGAAC
>JALYTR010000520.1 GCA_030854165.1 Pseudomonadota bacterium
CTGCTGAAGGAAAGACGCGGGCGGGACGCCCGCGCTCCGGTTTCGCGCCATCGCCCTGCGCGGCCAGCCTTGCGCTCCCCAAATCCGCCTACCTGTTATCCCGGCGGGAGCGGCTTTGCGTGGCGGCGTGACCGGCGATTGGTCCAACCTGATAGACCAACTTCGGCGATTGCTGTGAGCCTTCGCCATGGCGCCAGATGAACATCGCCCAAGCCAAGGCCAAGCTTTCCCAACTCGTCGCCCGCGAGCGTCCGCCCGCCTTTGGCCGGCGGGGAGGCTCGCGGTCTACTGTCCTGACTCGCGATGCGCGCGTCGCCGCCTATGGTCCGGTGGTCGCGTGGTGAGGAACGTTCGGAGCGCGGGCGTCCCGCCCGCTTTTTTTTGCCACGGCCTCGATCCTGGCGGAAGACGCGCGCGGGACGCCCGCGCTGCGGTGCCGGCCACTTCATCCCATTGCCCTCCGCGGTTGGCCTTGCACTCCCCAATTCCCCCCATACCTGCTATTCACGCCGCGCCGCCTCGCAGCCAACCCCACCCGGAGCCCCTTTGTATGCGTGTAATCCTGGCTCAGCCGCGCGGTTTCTGCGCCGGGGTGGTGCGGGCGATCGACATTGTCGAGCGGGCGCTGGAGAAGTACCAGGCGCCGATCTATGTGCGCCACGAGATCGTCCACAACCGCCATGTGGTCGATAGCCTGAAGGCCAAGGGGGCGATCTTCGTCGAGGAACTCGGCGAGGTTCCCGACGGCGCCCACGCGGTATTCAGCGCCCACGGGGTCGCCCAGTCGGTGGTCAGGGCGGCGGCGGCGCGCGGCCTGCCGGTGCTGGACGCCACCTGCCCCCTGGTCTCGAAGGTCCACGCCCAAGCCAAGCGCTATGAGCGCCAGGGACGCACCATGATCCTGATCGGCCACGCCGGCCATCCGGAGGTCGAAGGCACCATTGGCCAGATCGACGCGCCGGTGCATCTGGTCTCCACCGAGGCGGACGTGGCGGCGCTGGACGTGCCGGCCGAAACCCCATTGGCCTACGTCACCCAGACGACCCTCAGTGTCGATGACACCAAGGCGGTGATCGCCTCGCTCAAAAGCCGGTTCACCAACATCGTCGGGCCGGACACCTCCGACATCTGCTACGCCACCCAGCACCGCCAGACCGCGGTGCGGGAAATGTGCGGCATGGTCGAGGTGATCCTGGTGGTCGGGGCGAAGAACAGCTCCAATTCAAACCGCCTGTGCGAAATCGGTATCGAGCATGGCATTCCCAGCTATCTGATCGCCGACGCCTCGGCCCTCGATCCCAAGTGGGTGGAGGGCAAGGACGCGGTGGGTCTCACCGCCGGCGCCTCGGCCCCCGAGGAGCTGATCGAAGAGGTCATCGAAGCCCTGCGCGGGCTGGGACCGGTGACGGTCGAGCCGATGGACGGGGTGAAGGAAGATATCGAGTTTCGGCTGCCCGCCGAACTTCGGGCCTGATTCTGGTCTATAGGGCCATCCTGTGGACGTTTGAGAGGATTTGAGGCGTGGGCCTTCCCATACAAGCCGTGGCGCGGATCGGCGCCTACATCGTAAAGCAGCATTTCAGCGGCGCGCGGCGCTATCCGCTGGTGCTGATGCTCGAGCCGCTGTTCCGCTGCAACCTGGCCTGCGCCGGCTGCGGCAAGATCGACTATCCGGGCGAGATCTTGAACCAGCGCCTCTCTTTCGATCAGTGCATGGAGGCGATCGACGAAGCCGGCACGCCGGTGGTCTCCATCGCCGGCGGCGAGCCGCTGCTCCACCGCGACATGCCCAGGATCGCGCGCGGATTTCTGGATCGCGGAAAGTACGTGATCCTGTGCACCAACGCCCTGCTGCTGACCAAGCAAATTCATAAGTATCGGCCCGATCCGATGTTCACCTGGTCGATCCACCTGGACGGCGACAAGGCGATGCACGACAAATCCGTGTGTCTGGACGGGGTCTACGAGACGGCGACGGCGGCGATCAGGCTGGCCAAGTC
>JALYTR010000135.1 GCA_030854165.1 Pseudomonadota bacterium
GGACAGGACGGCCGGCGGGGCGCGATAGGCGCGCTCGGCAGCGGAAGGATCGGGCGCGGGCGCCTGGGCGATGCCGCTGCGCCCACCCGGTCCGCACGCCGCCAGGACCCCCGCCATGGCCGCCGACGCGGTGATCCTCAACGTTGACGCGGCTTGAATCGTCCGACCTTTCCCATGACTATGCCCTCTCGCCGGCCGATCGAAACGCGTCGCGCTTCTTGTCCCGGAGACACAAGATAATGTCTAGCCCGCCGCGGCGCCTGGACTCGGTCTGCGTTTTTTGCGGATCGTCGAACGCCGCCGATCCGGCCCTCATCGCCGCCGCCGCGAGCCTGGGGGAAATCCTGGCGCGCGAAGGCCTGCGCCTGGTCTATGGCGGCGGCGGGGTTGGCCTGATGGGCGCCTGCGCGCGAGCGACCCACCTGGCCGGCGGACGGGTGCTGGGAGTCATCCCCCAGTTCCTCACTCACGTCGAAGCGGCGCCGGCGGGCGCCGACATCGTGGTCGTCGCCTCCATGCACGAACGCAAGATGACCATGTTCGAGGCGGCCGACGCCTTCGCCGTTTTGCCCGGCGCCATCGGCACCCTGGAGGAAACCATAGAGCTGCTGTCCTGGCGGCGCCTGGGCCTGCACGCCAAGCCGATCGTCTTCTACAACCCCGGCGGCTTCTGGGACCCTTTGTTCGCGCTTTTCCGGCAATTCATCGATGCGGGACTGCTTCCCAGCGAATTTGCCGACTGCTGGCGCTCGGTGAACGACATCGCCGACGTCCTTCCCGCCCTGCGCGCCATGCCGGCCACGTTCATGAGCGCGCCGGGGGTGACGGCGCTGACCTAGACGGTTGAAACTCCCGCTGGGACTTGGTTGACCCAGCGTCTCGTCTCCCATTTCAGGCCGTGTGGCTCAAGCGCTTTCAAGGCGACGCTTTGAACGAGACCAGAGTTTCCGTCACCCGCCTCGTCCGCACGTTATCGCTGTTGTACTGATCTTCCACACTCTTGACGTAGTATTTAACGGCTGGAACATAGTAAAATTCACTATATTCCAAGGCGTAAACGGTCTTCGCGGGAACACGCGCGGTTTGCGCGACCGCCGTTCCGCCCGATGGTGTGACCATGCCACCGCTCACCGCCGCCGCCGCGGGAGCCATCCGCGCCTCGATGGTTCCGTTCGCCTCGACCTTCAGGGCGCGGAACGTACCCGCCGGGACGACGACGTCCTCCCAGCCCACGACTTTGTAGACGGTGTGAAAGCGGGCGAACGTCTGCAATCCGTACTGGCGCGGTTCCACGTAGTCGGCGGTCCATGTCTTTCCAATGACGAGAGGAAAGGAAAACGGCCGACCGGTCACCGTCTCCTGGCCATCCACGATACGCCGCTGGCTCCAGTCCACGCCCGCGATATGGTCCTCGTAGTCGGTCGGCGCGGCGTCCGCCTTGATGCCCTCAACCAAGGTATCGGTCCCGACGCGTTCGATTTTCAGGTCGATGCGCTTTTCCGAAAAGGTGCTCGTTCCGTCCTCTTGGGTTCGATCATACACCCAGGTGTCGCCGGGCTGGAGATTCGGAGCCGAAACGGGCGCCGGATTGTCGGTGTGAGCGAAGGCCGGCGGCGCGGCGACGAAAATCACGATCGACGCGAAGCGCCATGGATTAGGGATTTTCACGACGAACCACTCCCCCTTTTTTCGCCATGTGCATCTTAAGAGCGCCTGTTCGGCGGTGCAACCGCTGGCGGCCGGTCAAGATCAGCCATTTTTCACCCTGGCTTGAACGCTCCAACGTGACTCCTCACCCGGTCTCGAAACCGGTTGACCAGCGGATACCGCCGATCGCGCCCAAAGGCCTTGCCGCCGATCTTCACCCCCGGCGCGGCCTGGCGGCGCTTGTATTCGGAGGCATAAAGCAGGCGCTGGACGCGCTCGACGGTGGCGGCGGCGTGGCCGCGAGAGACGATCTCGTCCAGGGTGGCTTCCTCTTCCACCAGGCCATGCAGGATGGCGTCCAGTTCCTCGTAGGGCGGCAGGGTGTCCTGGTCGGTCTGGCCTGGGCGCAGTTCCGCCGACGGCGCCTTGGTCAGGATCCGCTCGGGGATCGGCGCCACGGGACCGCCGTACACGGCGTGGGCGTTGCGCCAGCGGCTGAGCGCGTAGACATCGACCTTGTAGAGGTCCTTGAGCACATTGTAGCCGCCGCACATGTCGCCGTAGAGGGTGGCGTAGCCCACCGCCATCTCCGACTTGTTGCCGGTGGTCATCAGCATCAGGCCGAGCTTGTTGGAAAGGGCCATCAGGGTCACGCCGCGGATGCGCGCCTGCAGGTTCTCCTCGGTGATGTCGGGCGCGCGGCCGGCGAAGGGCGCGGCGAGCATGCCCTCGAACGCCCCTATCGCCGGAGCGATTGCGATCTCCTCCAGGGCGACGCCCGCCACCTTGGCGCATGCCGCCGCGTCTTCCAGACTTTCGGCGCTAGTGTAGCGCGAGGGCAGCATGTACGCGCGGACGTTTTCGGACCCCAGAGCGTCGCGGGCGACCACCAGGCAAAGGGCTGAATCGACCCCGCCGGAGAGGCCCAGCAACACGCCGGGAAAACCTGACTTGCCCACGTAGTCGCGCAGGCCCAGGACCGTGGCGCGGTAGATCTCCTCCGGCCCGCGCGGCCAGTCGGCCAGAGGCGCCTCGACGCAACGCCAGAAGCCGCCTGCCGTCTCCCAGGTTGAAAAGCCCAGGGCAGGTTCGAACATCGGCAGGCTCATGCACAGTTCCCCGTCGGCCTGCAGAGCGAACGAGCCGCCGTCGAACACCAGTTCGTCCTGGCCGCCGACCTGATTGACGTAGATGAGCGGCAGGCCCGTCTCGGCCACCCGGGCGCGCGCCACGGCCAGGCGCTCGTCGTCGGCGGCGCGGCGGAATGGCGAGCCGTTGGGAACCAGCAGCATCTCCGCGCCCCGCGCCTTCAGGCGGCGGCAGGGTTCGGGGCCCCAGATGTCCTCGCATACCGGCGCGCCGATCCTGACGCCGTTGATTTCATAGAGACCCGGCTCGGTCCCCGCCGCGAAGATGCGCTTTTCGTCGAACACACCGTAGTTGGGCAGGTCGATCTTGAAGGCGACGCCCTGGATCTCGCCGGCGGCGATATGGGCGATGGCGTTGCGCGGCCGGCCATCTTCCCCGCCCCATGGCAGAGTGACGAGACCGTCGCAGCCGTTCGCGGTGTCCCGCGCCAACCGTTCCAGCGCCTCGCGGCAGGCGCGCACCGCCGCCGGCTTGAGGGCCAGATCCTCCGGCGGATAGCCGATCAGGAAGAGTTCGGGAAACAGGGCGACATCCGCGCCGGCGCGGCCGGCCTCGCCCAACAGATCGCGCGCCTGGGCCTCGTTGCCGGCCACATCCCCCACGGTGGGATTGGCCTGGACCGACGCAACGACGAAGCGGCTCATCATGGCGCGCTTCTAGTCCATGGGACGGCGCATTCCAGAGGAATTGTCGCGGCGCCTCAAGCGATTGACACCCGCCGCGCCGCCAGCAGCATCGGACGCCCACGCCATGGCTCGAAGAACGTATGGACCGGCTCGCCTCCGCCGCCGGCGAAAGCAGCCATGGCGGCGATCATGGGAAGGGGCGACGGCGGGGTCGGAAGCCACGGCGGATCGACGACGATCACCCCGCCGTGGCCGTCGCTACTGGCCACGAAACTGGAGGCGCGATAGTCGCCCACCAGCCGGATCCGAGCGGTGTGGGTTCCGTCGCTGACGGTGAGCATCCCGGAGTTCGCCGTTCCCCTGAAGACCGCCTCGCCGGCGCCCACGAAGGCGATATCGCGCAGATCCAGGGACGTCCCGCCGGTGAGCGAGAATCCAAGGATGGCGGCAGTATAGCTCTGGGACTGGGCCAGTTCGAGAACCCCGCCGGCCGGGCCGAAGAACACGTTCTCGTTGAAGGTCGAGGTGAAATCGAGCGTCCCGCCGTCGATCGCCGCGCGCCCCGCCCCGCTCACCGCGCCCTCGACGGTAAGTACGCCGCCGGCGGCCATCAGCGTGCCGGCGTTGGCGACCGCGCTGGCGACGATCCCTCCGCCCGCGCCGCTGGCTTCGATGGTCCCGGCATTGGCGATGGTGGCCACGCCTGTATCGATGACCAGAGCCGAAGCGCCGCTGGCGTCGATGATCCCTTTGGCCTGGTTGACCAGGGTGAGCCGGCCCTGCCCCAGTTGGCCCGCCCCGCTGACGATGTTGTCGATATTGGTCAAGAGGGTCGATGTCGAGGCGCCGACGATGCGGTTGCCGGCGCCCGAACCCAGCGACACCGTGCCCCGCCCACTCAGGGTGGTGTCGGCGCCCATCACCAGACTGGCGGCGGAAGCGCCCGTGGTCAGGACGATCGCGCCGGTGTTGACCAGAGCGCCGTTCACCCACAGGGCGTCCACGATGTTGCTCGTCCCATGATTGGTCAAACTAACGCCAGGATTGAAGGCGTTGGGGCCCGCGAAGGTCCACACGCCGCCGGCGTCGATCACCAGCGCGCCGAAACCGGCGAACGTCGCGGAGTCGCCACCCGAAATGGTGCCAAGACTGGAAAGGCCACTAATATCGCCCGCGCCACCGGCCAGTTCCAGAACGCCGCCACCGGCGTCAATGGCGCCCAGAAACCGCGCGCCGGCCTCCATAACCAGGCGGTCGTTCGGCGAGGAAAAGACCACCGACTTCTGGGCGCCCTCGATGGTTCCGAAACTGATCACCGTGGCCGCGGCCAATCCGTGGGCATAGACGCCCACCGCGCCATCGATCAGGGCAGCATGATGAGCGGCGTCGCCGTTGGCGATGCTGCCGCCCGCCGCGAGAACAACACCCACACCGCCCGGTCCGCCCGAGACGGTGGCGAGATTGGTGAAGTGGCCGGCCGCCGAAAGTGAAACCCCCGCGCCGCCGACACCCTGTTGCCCCGCGCCCAGCCCGCCTTGGATCAATCCCTGATTGACCAGGCCGCCGCCGCCGAGGGAAACTCCAATCCCCCCGACGCCGGCGAGGCTCGCCGCCCCGAAGCCGCCCTCGATCACGCCTTGATTGAGCAGGCCCGCGCTGCCGGTCAGGACGATGCCCGCGCCGCCCACGCCACCCTTGCCGTTCGTCGCGTTCGCCGCCCCCGCGCCACCGCGCACCATGCCCTGATTGGTCAATGTGGCGCTGCCGCCCAGGGCCACGCCCACGCCCCCGCCGCTACCGTCCACGCCAGATCCGCCCTCGATCACGTTCTGATTGACGACGCCGCCGGCGATCTTGACCGTCACCCCTGGACCCCCGGGGCCACCTTGGGCGCCCGCGTAGCCGAAGCCGCCGCCCCCACCCTCGATTATCCCGCCGTTGGTGATATCGCCGCCCGCGGCAAGCGCGGCGCCCGGGCCGCCGACACCGCCCGTGGGCCTGGTGATTCCACCCCGCCCGCCCTGGCCACCCTGGATCGAACCATCGTTCGTGACCATGCCCACGGCCCGGAGCGATACGCCGGCGCCGCCGGCCTGGCCGTCGGAAACAGGTCCGATGGCGCCTGATCCGCCCTCGACCAGGGCCGATGTATTGTCGGCGGCGCCGTTGGTGACGAAGCCGCCGCCGCCCAGATCGATTCCCGCGCCGACCGTGCCGACGATCGTGCCGTGGTTCGTCACGGTCGCGACCGCCGAGGTGGGCGTCAGGACCCCCACGGCGCCTTTGATCAGCGCGTCAAAGACGTTGCTGCCTTCATTGCCGAGGATCCCGCCCCCCACCAGATAGACGCCCGCGCCGGACAGGCCGGCGATCGTGCCATAGTTGGTTACCGTTGCGGCTGCCGCCCCCGCGGCATAGACCCCGATGCCGCCCGCGATCAGCGCATTGACCGATCGGCCGTTGCCGTTGGCGATGGTCCCTCCTGCCGACAGGATGATCCCCGTCGCCTCGGCGGGAGGACGCGGCGACCCGGGCGGGACGGTGCGGCCAAAGCCGCGTACGCCGCCCTCAATCGTGCCGTAGTTTGCGATGACGCCGGGCCCCGAAAACTCGACTCCGGCCCCCCCGCCGCCGCCGTAACCCTGATAACGCAGGCTCTGGGGAATGAAGCTATAGTAGCCGCCGCCGCCGCCGCCCGCGCCGCCGGCGATCAGCGAGAGGTTGAGAATATCGCCGCCCCCAGAGAGGATCAGGCCCGCCCCCGCACTGCCGCCGTCGCCGCCCACGCCGGCCGCGTAACCCTCTTCGCCGCCGTAGCCGCCCAGGCCGCCCGCGCCGCCGGCGATTGTCCCGTTGATTTCGAAGTTACCGGTGGACGACAAGGACAGCCCAGCGCCGCCGGCCCCCCCCCC
>JALYTR010000136.1 GCA_030854165.1 Pseudomonadota bacterium
CCTGGACCACCTGGCCCGCCGAGCGCACGCAATCGATCAGGCCGACGCCCTGGCCGACGAAATAGGTGACCATGTCGCGCGCCGCTGCGTTGCCGCCGGCCGCGGCGCGATCGACCGAGCGCAGGGCGCCTTCGCTGATCAGGCTCTGCAGGGGCATGGGCAGCGCGCCAGGGCTCGCCGGGTCGCCCTCCCACGCCTGCGTCCACGCCGAGCGGAGCTGGCGGGCCGGCTTGCCCGTGCGGCTCCTGGAGCGCACGGCGTCGCGGGACGTGGCCGCTATCATCTTCTCCCGAAAGATTTCACTGGTTTCGGATTCTGCCGTGGCCAGCCACACCGAGCCGGTCCAGGCGCCGGCCGCCCCCATGGCCATGCAGGCGGCCATCTGGGCGCCGTTCATGATCCCGCCGGCGGCCAGCACCGGCACGTCGCGGATCGGCTTGATGGCTTTCAGCACCTCGGGGACGAGAACCAGGGTGGTGACCTCGCCGCAATGGCCGCCGGCCTCGGTGCCCTGAACGACTAGGATATCGACCCCGGCGGCGACCTGGCGCAGGGCGTGCTCCTTGGCCCCGACCAGGGCGGCAACCGGCACACCATGGGCGCGGCCCATCTCGATCATGGCCGGCGGCGGGACGCCCAGCGCATTGACGATCAGGCGGATGGGGTGTTGGAAGGCGGCTTCCAGGACCCGCATGGCTTCGCCCGGATCGAAGGGTTGGGGCCGATCGTCGGCGTTGGCCTGCTCGGTGTTTTCGACCCCGATCTGGGCGAGGAGGCTTTGGGCGAATGCGCGGTGCGCCGCCGGCACGCGGGCCTTGAGGCTGTTGTAGGTGACCCCGGTTTCGCCCGCGGTGGCCATGTTCTCGGGGATGAGGACGTCCAGGCCATAGGGTTTGCCGCCGACGTTCTCGTCGATCCAGGCCAGTTCCCGGTGGATGGAGGCCGGTGAATGGGCGGTGGCCCCCAGGACGCCGAAACCGCCCGCCCGGCTGACCGCGGCCACCACGTCGCGGCAATGGCTGAAGGCCAGCAGGGGAAACTCGATCCCCAGCATTTCGCAGATGGGCGACTTCATGGGCGGCGATCTCCAGCTTGGAAAGGCGACCAGGGAGACTAGCGGCGGCGGGCTTCAAGTTCCATGCGCAACGGCTATGGTGAAGCGCGCATGATTTGAGGAAAAAGACGATGAACCGTTTCGCGGGCTTGGCCCTGGCGTTGATGACGTCCGGGCCGCTGGCAATGCCGTGCGCGTCGGCGGCCGCCGACGGGTCGTTCTCGATGGCCCAGGTGCTCGACTATCCGTTCGAGAGCGACCTTGTCGCCGCGAGCCACGGCGACGCCATCGCCTGGGTGCGAAACCTGGCGGGCGTGCGCAATGTGTGGGTGGCGCGGGGACCGGATTTCGCCCCCCGCCAGGTGACTCGCTACACCGCCGACGACGGGCAGGAACTGACCCAGCTCACCTTTTCGCCAGACGGCTCGCGGCTCATCTTTGTGCGCGGCGGCGACCACGACGCCAACTGGCCGGCCGAGGGGGGCCTCGCCCCCGATCCCGCTTCGGGGGCGGAAACGCCGGCCGTGACCATCTGGTCCATTGGTCTGAAAGCGGGCGCGCCGGTGAAAGTCGCCGAGGGGGACGCCCCGGCCCTGTCGGCGCGCGGCGTGGTGGCCTTCGTCAAGGACAAGCAGGTGTGGACCGCGCCGATCGGCGGCAAGGGAAAGGCCGAACGGCTATTCTTCGATCGCGGCGCTGATGGATCGCCCGCTTGGTCGCCGGACGGAAGACGCCTGGCTTTCGTCTCGGGACGCGGCGACCATGCCTTCATCGGCGTCTTCACGGCCAAGGATCGGCCGATCCTCTATCTGGCGGCCTCAACGGCGAAGGATTCCTCGCCGCGCTGGTCGCCGGATGGGACGAGGGTCGCCTTCATCCGCCGGCCGGGCGACGGCGGGGCGCCCGAACCGCTGCTCAAGGAGGTTCCCCAGCCGTGGGCCATCTGGACCGCCGACGTGGCGACAGGCGCCGGCGACGCGGTCTGGCGCGGACCCAAAACCCTGGCCAGCTCCTATCCCGACATCGAGGACGAGGCGGACCTGATGTGGGCGGCGGGCGGTCGGCTGGTGTTCCGAGCCGAGATGGACGGCTGGCCGCATCTCTACAGCGTCCAGGCGACCGGCGGCGAGGCCAGGCTGCTGACGGCGGGCGCCTTCATGGTCGAACACGCCCGGCTGAGCCGGGACGGGCGCACGGCGATCTACGACGCCAACACCGGAGGCGAGGCCGACGACGGCGACCGGCGGCATCTCTTCGCGGTGGCCGTGGACGGCGGTGCGCCGATGGCGCTGACCGGCGGCGAGGGCATTGAGGACCAGCCGGTGGCCGCCTCCAAAAGCGCTTCAGGGGGCGCGGTCGCCTTCATCGCCGCGGGCGCGCGGGCGGCGCCTTTCGTGGCGTTGGTCGGGGCGGACGGGACGGGGCGGCGCACCCTCAACGACGGCGGCGCGCCGGCGGACTTTCCGGGGAGCGCCTTCGTCACCCCCCGATATGTCGCCTTCAAGGCCGCCGACGGGACGAGCGTACACGGCCAGCTGTTCCAGAGATCGGATGGGGACAAACCCCAGTCGGGAATCATCTTCGTGCACGGCGGTCCGCCAAGGCAGATGCTGCTCGGCTGGCACTACATGGACTATTACAGCAACGCCTATGCCGTGAACCAGTATCTGGCGGCACACGGCTTCACCGTCCTTTCCGTCAACTATCGCCTGGGAATCGGCTATGGCCGCGCCTTCCAGCACCCGGACAAGGCCGGGCCGGCCGGCGCGTCGGAATACCAGGATGTGGTGGCCGGGGCGCGCTTTCTGCAGGCGACGCCGGGGGTCGATCCGGCCCGCATCGGCATCTGGGGCGGCTCCTACGGCGGCTATCTCACCGCCCTGGCCCTGGCCCGCAATTCCGATATCTTCAAGGCCGGGGTGGACATGCACGGCGTGCATGACTGGTGGCCAGAGCTCGTGCGCGACATCGGACCGATCCCCGACCGCTTCGAACAGGGCGACCGCGCGGCGGCCCGCGACGTCGCCTGGGCCGCCTCGCCCGACGCCGACATCGCCCGTTGGCGCTCGCCCGTGCTGCTCATCCAGGGCGACGACGACCGCAATGTCGATTTCCAGCAGACCGTCGATCTCGCCCGGCGCCTCGAAGCGGCGAACCTGCCCTTCGAGGAGCTGGTCATCCCCAACGAGATTCACGGCTTCCTGCGCCACGCGAGCTGGCTGGCCGCGGACACGGCGAGCGTGGCGTTTCTGGAGAAGGAACGGGGAGGGGCGCGAAAATAGGGGAACGGGGGACGTCGGCCGACCGCGATCGGGCCGGCTCTATGCCCGGCGCAACGCCTCTTCGCGCGGCCCGGCCGAACGTTCGGCCCCCAGCATATAGTCCCGGATGATCGGGAGGGCGTCGGCGCGTTTGGCGAGTTGAATCTGGAAGACGAATAGACCTCCGAAGCGAAAGGCGCTCTCGCTGCCAGCCAGATAGAACTCCCACATGCGGCAGAAGCGCTCACCGTGCTGGCGCGCGATCTCGGCGCGGCGAGCCCAGAAATTCAGCCGCCAGTGGCGCAGGGTCTCCGCGTAATGGCGGCGCAGAATTTCGATGTCGGTCATCCACAGGCCAGCCTCTTCGATGGCCGAGGTGACCTGCGAGAGCGAGGGGATATAGCCGCCGGGGAAGATGTATTTGCGGATGAAGGGATCGGTGACCCCGGGCGGCTCCATGCGGCCGATGGCGTGAACCAGCGCAACCCCGTCGTCGGTGAGAAGGCGGGCGATCTGGTCGAAATAGGCGCGGAAGTTGGGAGCGCCGACGTGCTCAAGCATGCCCACCGAGACGATCCGGTCGAAGGGCCCGGTGAGATCGCGATAGTCGGTGAGGGAAAACTGGACACGGTCGCCCAGCCTGGCGTCCTCGGCCCGTTTGCGCGCCACCGCCAGTTGCTCGGCCGAAAGGGTGACCCCGGTGACCCTGGCCCCGAACCGCTGGGCCAGGGCGAGCGCCATGCCCCCCCAGCCGCAGCCGACATCGAGCACCCTCTGGCCGGGGGCGATGTGAAGCTTGGCGGCGATGTGGGCGATCTTGGCGGCCTGGGCTTCGTCCAGGTTCATCTCGCCGTTGGCGAAATAGGCGCACGAATACTGCATGTCGGCGCCGAGAAAACCTCGATAGAGGTCTTCGGGCAGATCGTAGTGATGGGCGACGTTCCGACGGGCGGCGCGGCGGTCGTTCCATTGCCGCAGACGCCGCTGGAGCCCATGCAGGGCGCGGGTCAGGCGGCCGGCCCGCGGCGGCGGGCGACGCGCCATGTTGGCGCTGGTGATCTCCAGGAGCCGCCAGATGTCCCCCGCCTCGAATTCCAGGTCACCGTCCATATAGGCTTCGCCAAGGCCCAGGCCCTGCCTGAGGGCGATCCGGCGGGCCCCGGCGTTGGTGAGACGCACCGTGACCGGCTCTCCCGCGCCATCGCCATAGCTCGCCGTGCTTCCATCGGCGTAACGCACCGCGATCGCGCCGACCACGATCATGCGGCGAAGGATAGGATGCAGAAAGGCATGAACCATGGGCGTGATTCCCAAGCTTGACCGACGTTTTTTCAACGATTGGCCGGTGGCTATGGTTCCTCCCCGGCGCCAGCCTCGGTCCATGCGTCCGACGCCCCTTTACGCGCCCAGGTATTTGTCGAACCAGCCGACGATCCGGTCGCGCAGATCGTGGACATGCTCGGGCTGGCGCAGCGCGTGGCCTTCGCCGGGATAGATGACCAGGGAGGTGGGAACGTGCATGGCCAGAAGGCCGCGCCAGAATTCCAGCGACTGCGGGGCCGGGCATTCCAGATCGCGCTCGCCGACATAGATGAAGGTCGGCGTCCGGGCGTTCTTGATGAATTTGATCGGCGAGGCGGCGTTGTAGATGGCCGGATCGTCATAGGCCGAGGCGCCGAAGAACGGGATCATCCACTCATCGATGCCGTTCTCGCCATAGTAGCTGATCCAGTTGGCCAGGCCCGCCCCGGCCACCGCGGCGTGAAAACGCCCCGTGTGGGTCACCGCCCACATGGTCATGAAGCCGCCGTAGCTGTGGCCGAACACGCCCAGGCGGGCGTCGTCGATGGGCGCGATCTTTTCCGCCGCGTCCACCCCGGCCAGGATGTCGGAAAAATCGCCGCCGCCGAAATCTCGGATGTTGGCGCGCGTGAACGCCTCGCCCTCACCATAGCTGCCACGCGGATTGGGCTCGAAGACGAAATAGCCCCGCGCCACCAGGTCGCGCACCGTGCCTTGCGAGACAAAGCGCGGCTGGGCCGCCGCGCTGGGTCCCCCATGGACGACGGTGATCATCGGATAGGTCCGGCCCGCCGCCACGTCGCGTGGAGCGAGCAGCCAGCCTTGCAGGTCGAACCCCCCGTTCTTCCAGGTCACCTCGCGGGCGGCGACCTGGGGGCTGAGGGAGTCGTTGTCGTGGGTGATCGGCGCCATGGCGCTCAGAGGTCCGGCCACGATCACGGGGGGTTGGGCGAAATCCTCCCTGACCGCCGCGCCGCGCATACCCTTGGCGTCCAGGGCGATTTCGCCATTCAACGCGGTCGCG
This sequence comes from Pseudomonadota bacterium, assembly GCA_030854165.1. Taxonomy (GTDB): domain Bacteria; phylum Pseudomonadota; class Alphaproteobacteria; order Caulobacterales; family Caulobacteraceae; genus Acaudatibacter. The sequence goes on from JALYTR010000136.1 coordinate 5,642, forward strand.
TTCAGGCGGGCCAGAGTCGACCACAGCGTCCGGGTCGCCCCCGTGGACGGATCGACCGACGCCAGGATCATCCGCCCTCCCACCAGGGCGGTGGCGAGCGGCGGCTTCGTCCGCCAAGCGATGGAGGTGAAGGTTCCCTTCCAGCCGGGCGTCACATCTCTCGGTTCGCCGCCAGCAATGGGAACTTCGTAAAGGTCGCCGCCCACGGAGCTGAAATCGCTCATCAACCCGCCGATGAACATCACCGTCTTTCCGTCAGGAGAGACACGCGGATAGTTCATCTGGATTTTCGGCGCAGCGATGATCCGCGTCGCGCCGCTGGCCAAGTCGATGGCCTCAAGCTTGGCGACCCACCAGTTGTTGTCGCCATTGCCCGCCGCGGCGGTGGCCACGAAGCCGCGCCCGTCCGGCGTCCAGTCGTATTCGTAGATGAAGGTGTCGGCCGGCGAGACATAGCGCGCCTCGCCGCCGGCGGCGGGAACCACGGCGATCCGCTGCTCGTCATTGACCTCGCCGATCTCGCCGACCTGCGGCGCGCCGGCCTCGACCGCGCCGGTGCGCTTGCGGGCGCCTGGGGTGGCCAAAATCGCGATTGACGCCCCATCCGGCGACCATCGCGGTGTCGCCGCCAGCCCCTTGATCGTCGCGGCAACGCGCACGGCGCCGGCTTCGGCGATCTCCAGCGT
>JALYTR010000137.1 GCA_030854165.1 Pseudomonadota bacterium
GGTCTGGCCCGGGACCGGGGCCGGCAGGCGCCGATCGAAGGGCGTCTGGGCGCCGTCCTGTTCGACGACCACGGCGCCGTCGCAATCGCCCTCGATCAGCAGCCCGAACAGGTGAAGATCGTCGGCTCGCCAGGCGCCGCCCATCTGCAAAGGGCCGACGAACACCTCCAAACTCTCGCCGTCGGGCTGGGGGCAATCGACGATGACCACCCGCGGCCCGTCGCGGCAAAGAGCATGGAAATTGTCGATGTCGCCGGCATGGAAGGCGGCGACGCTCTGGGCGAAGGTGCGGGTGCGGTCGAGCCACGCCGGGTCGTGATAGAGGCCCTTGGAGTAGGTGTAGGAAAAGAAACCCAGGCCGCCGCCCGCCCTGAAGGCGGTCTGATGATTCCAGTGCAGCCAGGTCGAATCGCCGAAATCGAGGCCACGGTCGGTGAAGGCGGCGACGTAAGCCTCGTAGCGCATCCGGCTCGATCCGTCGCAATCGCTGACCACCGACATGGCCGAGGCGAAGGGATACGGCAGAGCGCGCACGCCGGCCGCTTCCAGGCGCTGGCTTGTCGCGGCGCGCTCCTCGGCCGAGCGGCCGAGCTTGGCGGTGTAGGGAGCGGGGGCCAGTTCGCCATCGACCATGCGGGCAGTCTCCAACCTCGGCCCGCGCGGGCGCGACCCGCGCGCCCAAGGCGCGTGACGGCGCCGATAGCACAACCAAGGTCGGAGGCGTCAAGGCGCGTGCGTCCGCCGCAGGGCAATCGGGTGAACGCATTTTGGCCGGGCGGCCTTGGCCGAAGGCCGATTAACTTGGCCACGAACTTCATATGTGGACGGCCCCCACTTGCAAGGTGTTTGAGGCGGTTTGGTCGGATCGCTTGCTTCCATATGTCCGGCCTGTTGACGGGTCTTGCGACCGCTGGCCGAGATGGGTTCCGCGGCGCGAGTTCCTAACACGAAGGCGGGTTGGTTCCGTTCGTTCGTTCGGAGTGTCTCGCGCTGTGGATCGATCGATCGCACCATCTGTTCCTTGCAAGTTCCGGCATCATCCAGACGAGGGCTGGGTGATTCTTAAGGCTCAGGCGGCCTTTGCGGGCAAGGCCCGCAGGAGCCGCTCGGGGTCATAGTCCTGGCCGGTGACCATCATCCGCCAGGCGACGCGGGCGAGCTTGTTGGCCAGGGCCACGGCGACGAGCTTGGGGGGCTTCTTCTCGAGAAGCCTGAGCAGCCAGGGCGATCTTGGGCCTTTGCCGGCCCGCACCTGGCGGATCACCGCCGTGGCCCCGGCCACCAGCGTGGCGCGCAGCATCTCGTCGCCGGCGCGGGTGATGCCTCCCAGCCTCTGTTTGCCGGCCGTGGAGTGGTCCTTGGGGGTGAGACCTATCCAGGCGCTGAAGTGACGGCCTGATTTGAAGACCTTCGGATCGGGCGCCTTCATCACCAGCAGCGAGGCGCCGATCGGCCCGATCGCCGGGATCTTCGTCAGACATCGGCTGAGCGGGTTGCCGCGATGCCAGGCCATCAGCTTGGCCTCGATGGCCTTCAGCTCGCCCTGAAGGCGCCCCCACTCCCGACCCATGCCAGCGAACAACGCGCGCGCCAGCTCGGGCAGATCATCATCTTGGGCGATGCGCGCCAGCAGCGGCTCGATCTTGTCGATCCCCGCGGCGGCGATCCGCCCGAATTCGGCCGCATGGCCCTTCGATCGCGTTGCCCAGCTGGGTGCGGTTGCGGATCAGCCGGGCGCGCACCGTGGCCACCATCAAGGCCGCCTGCTGCTCGCCGCTCTTGACCGGCACGAAGCGCGTCCTGGGCCGGCTCATCGCCTCGCAGCCGGCCTCCGCGTCGGCCGCGTCGTTCTTGCCGCGCCGCAGATAGGCTTTCACGTGCTGAGGCGCGATCAGCTTCACCTCGTGGCCCAGGGCGGCAAGCTCGCGCCCCCAATGATGCGAGGCGCCACACGCCTCCAAGCCGATCGCCGCTGGCTCCAACCGGGCAAAGAACTCCAGCACCTGCCCTCGCCGCAATCTCTTGCGCAGCACCACCTCCTCGGCCGCGTTCACCCCGTGCAGCTGGAAAACACTCTTCGACGTGTCGATGAAAATGCGCGTAATCTGGTCCATGGACGGCTCCCTTCGATTGAAGTTCAAAACGACCTCAATCTGGCACATCGATGCCGCTCGGGGGCCGTCCACCCCAACACGAACCCCACGAACGGGCGCGATTTCGCAACGGGATCGCCCGCGCTTCGCGCCAAGGCCGTTGCTTTGTTCGTGCCGTTCGTGAAGTCCGTGGTTGAAATAGAGCGTTCACCCGATTGCCCTGGTCCGCCGGTGTTGAACCGGATTGGAATTTACCCTAGCCTCGCGCCCACGTTCGCGGCGGGTGGATCGGCCGGCCGGCGGTCGTTTTCCAGAGGCATCTCAGCCCATCGATTGGCGCGCGTCCCATGGCCGATGACCTCACCTTCGACGACGCGACCCTGCTCATCCACCTGGGGGCGACGCGAACGGGTTCGAAATGGGTGTCCAACTATTTCCGGGAACACAGCGAAATATTGATGTCGCCAATCCGGGTCCTCAACTATTTCACGTGCAAGCAGCACTTCCACCAGTATTTTGAAACCGCACTGCTCAAGGAAGAATCCGAATTCGCCGAGAAAGGGGCCGAGGCAACCCCTCCCGCTTCACTGGTCCAACTGAGGGATCGGGTTCGCATGAACCACGATCCGGCCGCGTTTCTGGACTACTATCGAAAGCGCTGGTCGGGCGAAAAGGTGTTCGCGGACGTCACCCCATCCTATTACGTCGAAGAGCGGGACATGTTCGCGCGCATGAGGGACGCCCATTCAAAGGTGCGGTTTCTCCTGGTGATGCGCAACCCGATCGATCGCCTGTGGTCGGGGATGCGGCTGGCGCGCATGGGCAATCCCGACTTCGATCCCCCCGCGACGCTGGACCAGATCCTGCGCGCCGATGTCCCCCCCTGGCGGCGCAACTACGTCACGGCCCTGACCGATCTGGACGCGGTGATTCCAGCGGCGCATCTCAAGGTCTGCTTCTTCGAAGAGATGTTCGACATGACCGCGATCGGCGACCTGTGCGCCTTTCTTGGTGTCGAGACCCAGCCGGCGGATGTCGCCTCGGCCATGAACGAGAGCGAGGGCGTGGGGCTCGACGCCGAGCGCCGGGGCAGACTCTACGCCAAGCTCGAGCCGGTCTACCGGTTCGTTCACGACCGCTACCAGGGCCGTCTGCCCGCCAGCTGGCTTGCCGACATGGATCGCTTCGGGACCGGCTAAGCAGGCTTGTTTGGCGGAACAACGCGCCGGCGCTCTGTCCCCCGCCCCCTCCACCGCTTCGCGGTCCCCCTCCCCCGCAAGCGGGTGAGGATTGGAGCCCCATGATCCTCCCCCGTGCCTCTACACGGGGGAGCGGGACCCCGAAGGGGTGGAGGGGGCGGGTGCGCCACGATTGTCTGCAGAGTTGATCCGAATCCCACATCCATTGGTCGCCCAGGGAAACTCTGCTTAGTGGCGCGCGCCGGCTGGGCCGCTTATGATGAGCCAGGATGAATTGTCACGCCGGGAGGCCACCATGACGCACGCCTTTTTCGCCTTTCTCGCCGCCGCCCTGCTGTCCGCCGCACCGGCCCTGGCCGAGCAACCGATCGGCTTTGGGCGGGCGACCACGGGCGGGGGCGCCGGGCCGGTCTGCCATGTCCGCGACCAAGCTTCCCTGCGCGCCTGTGTGACGGGGGACAAGCCGGCCGTGGTCACGGTCGATGCGCCTCTCACCTTCAATCCCGGCAAGCAGCGAATCGAGATCGGGTCGAACAAGACCATCGACGGTGGCGGGAATCTCTCCATCGTCCACGACTGGTTCGCCTTCGAGGTCAAGGCGGCGCACAACGTCATCATCCGCAATGTCCGGTTTCGCGGCTCGGGGGCGGATCTCTTTCCGGAAAAGCATTCCAACTGCGCCCACCCGGCGCGGCCCGTGGACGTCGAGGGTTGCGGCGTCTCCATCTCCCTGGTCGGCGCGACCGCGGACGTGTGGATCGATCACGACGTCTTCGAGGCGTGCGGCAACAAGTGCGTGGTCGGCTACGGCTTCGCGCCGCCGACCGGGCCGGTTCTGGCCCCCGACCTGATCACCATCTCGAACAGTGTTTTCCGGGATTCCTACTTCGGAATTCTGTTCGGTATCGACATGCGGGCCGCAACCGACCAGTTGCCGCCGCGGCCCGGCCGGGTCACCGTCCATGACAATCTGTTCGAGCGCGTCAAGGAGCGCTCGCCGCGGGCCGCCTCGGGCTATCGGATTCACGTCTTCAACAATGTGATCAAGGACTTCGGGGGGCGGGGCTCGTGCCGGTCGATCGAATTCGGCTTTGGCCCCTCGGTGATCAGCGGCGGCGAAATTCTGTTGCAGAACAATGTCATCGAAGCTTGGCCGGAGCCGACCGCCTGCAAGGCGGCCGACGATTTCGCGATCCGGAACACGACCGCGGTCGTGATGAGCCGGGGGCGCGGCCTCATCGCCTCGTCCGGCAACCTTACGCTGAACGGCGCGACCGCCGAGGGCGCCGACACGGTCTTCGCGCCGGACTACCCGTATTCTCTCCTACCCGCCGCCCAGGTCGAAAATCACGTCCGCGCCCACGCCGGGATCGAAATCGCCTCGCCACGACGCTGAGCCCCCATGGACGTCAACGCCGCCCGCCGCGCCCACTCTCAGCCGATCAGGGTCTGGTACATGGCCATGGAGGTCAGCATCGGCAGGGACAAGAGCACATTGATCCGCGAGGCGAGCGTGCCGATCCGCGCCGCCTTGGCCTTGGCGTCGGCGTCGGCCGCCTTGATGCCGAGCGCGATCTTCTGATTGGGCCAGATCACCCCCCAGACATTGAGGAACATGATGATCGCCAGCCACACCCCGATCCCCATCAGGGTGAAACCCCGATCGGCGCTCGTGTAGCCGCCGGCGAAACCAAGGGAGAACACCTTTTCCGCATAGTCCCGGCCGCGCAGGATCGCGATGCCGAGGCCGGCCAGGACGGTGAACAGGGCCGACCAGCGGAACCAGAACAGGGCCTCGGGGGTGATATATTTGGATATGGCGGGCTTCAGCTCGGCCGGAATCTCCGGCATCTTCCGGGTCTGCACGAAATTGAAATAGTATAGCAATCCGATCCACAGGATGCCGAAGAAGACGTGCATCCAGCGGAACACGGCCTGCCAGAAGACCGTGTCGACACCATGCACCTTGCCGAAGGCGACGATCATCACGATCGCCAGCAGCAGGCTGACGATCAAGGTGTTGCGTAGATTGAGGAGAAGCCCAGACATCCCATAGCCCCTTCGCGAGTCGTGGTCAGGCGCAAAGGCATAACTCGTTTCGCCGCCAGCGGAAAGCGGGCGAAAATCGCTACACCGCGATCAGCGCCGTGGCGAAGCGGCGCCCTTCGGAGGCCAGGACGTTGTGGGTCATCGCGGCGGCTTCTGTGGACATGAACTCGAAGCCGAGCCTGGCGGCTTTCACCGCCTCGCGCACGACGCGCGGCGGCAGGGCCTGGGCCGCCCCGGTTCCCAACAGGATGAACTCCGAAACCGCCAGGCCGGCGGCGAGAACGGCGGCGAAGTCCTCGGGAGCGAGATCGGCGATCTCCAGCGGACGCCAGTCCATGGGCCGGTCGCCCACGATCAGCAGCGAGCCCGGTCGCCAGAGCCCCGAGACGCGAAACCCGCCGCCGCCATAGGCGTCGATGGAGAGCGCCTGGCGCATGTTCCTTTCAGGGCCGGGCCGGCTGAGGCGCGATCGGGGTGGCCGCTTCGTCGTCCTTCTTGGCCCCCCACAAAAGGATGATCGGCGAGGCGACATAGATCGACGAATAGGTGCCGATGACGATGCCGAACAGCAGGACGATGGAGAGCGGCCGCAGGGATTCCCCGCCAAACACCGCCAGGCCCGACAGGGCCAGGAGGGCGGTGACCCCGGTGATCACGGTGCGCGACAGGGTCTCGTTGACCGACAGATCGATCAGGTCGCGCAGGGGCATGCGTTTGTACTTGCGCCTGTTTTCGCGCAGGCGGTCGAACACCACCACCGTGTCGTTCATGGAATAGCCGATGATGGTGAGGAGAGCGGCGATCAGGTTGAGGCTGAACTCCAGGCGTAAGAGCAGGATGAGGCCGAACGACAGGGTGAGATCGTGGAAGAGGGCGACCACCGCGCCCAGGCCGAACTGCAGCTCGAAGCGGAACCAGATATAGAGCAGCATCAGGCCTACGGCGGCCAGCAGCGCCCCAACGCCCTTGATC
>JALYTR010000138.1 GCA_030854165.1 Pseudomonadota bacterium
AGGGAGCACCTATCTGGCGCGGGAGCTGGAATGCGCATTCGACATCGGCCGGCTGCGGGAGTCGCTCAATCCCGCCCAGGTGAAAGACCGCGCGGCGGCGGAAATCGTGGCGCAACATCGCGGCGCCTGGTTCGCCCTCAAGGCCGGCGTTCCCGGAGTGATCGCCGGCGAGTTCCGCGGCTTCTTCGACGCCTACCTGGCGAGGACGGCGTTCATCGTTCTTTCGCGGAGGGACATCGTCGCCCAGGCGGTCTCCTGCGAGAAAGCTCATCAGTCCGGTCAATTCCATTCCACCCAGAAAGCGAAGCGGGCCGCCCTCTATGACGGCGCCAGGATCGCGCAATGGATCTCGGTCATCGCGAACATCGAGGAGAGGCTGTGGCTCTACGCCAAGCGGAGCGGACGACCCTGGCGGGCGGCGGTCTACGAGGATTTCGCCCAAGGCGACTTCACATTGGCCCTAGCGGCCTGCGACGCGCTCGGCGTTCCGCGACGCCGCGCCGGTTCCCACTTCCTTCCCAAGCCGGTAGAGCGGATCGGCGACGCCACCAATGAGGCGTGGGCGGCGCGGTTCAGGGAAGACATGGACCCGCCGACGCGGGAAATAGTCGAGCAATACCTGGCCAGACTCTAGCTGACGCGCGCCTCACCGATCGATCGCCGCGACGTGCTCGCCGACCTCAGGGAACCACCAGGTCAGCCGGCTCACGCCAATTGGCGGTGTCGCGGGCGTCAATGGCCATGCAACAGCGCGTAGATGATGAGATTAGAACCAGTCAGTGTAGAGCCGCCATCGATCGCGCCGTCGTCCCAGATCTCATAGCCGGCAAAATGGTCGATGGCTCTTTGATTATACATTTGGATCGCCTCCGCCTGCGTACAATGAAAAAGATCGACCGTGAGCAGGACCTGATTGAAATTCAAAACCCCGCTGACACTTCTAAGAAAATTAACGCTATAGGGATAGCTTGTTTGCTCAACGCACTGATTTTTGCCACCCCAGATAAGAATACTTATATAGTCCCAGTTGGCCTTGATGTCGTCCATGCGGTCAAAGTCGAAGCCATTGAGCGCGGTCGAGGGGCTGTCCCAGGGATTGGTATAGAGGTAGGCCTTCAGCCCATAGCTGCGGATCGTGGCGCCGAGATCGTCCAGAAAAGGGTGCGCTTCGCCGGGTGTGCGGAAATCCTGCACCTCATAGTCGATGGCAATTCCGTAGGCTGAAGTCAAAACGGTGGTGGGAATGACCATCTTGTCGATCATCACCATCGCCTTGCCGTCCTGGCTGAGCTGGGTGCAGTAGTGGTCGGGATCGGCGGCGATGGTGCTCCTGGCGATCGCGTTGATGCCGACCGCGGTCAATGGCGCATTCCAGACGGACGGGGGCGCGCCCATGATGTAGAGGACTTCGGCCTTGGTGGCGGCGTCCGCCCGGGCGACGGTGGTGAATTCGGTCTGACAGTAAAGACCGTTGGCGTCCGGAATGGCCGGATAGATCGGATTGGACGCGGCGGGCCGATCGCCCGGGGGGACGTGGGCGCTGTTGGCCCACACGAAGGCCCAGTTGTTTCCGCCGGTCCAGGTCGAACGGTTCTGAGCGGTGATGTTCTCGGCGGAGGAATCGGTGATCGGCCCATAAGCATAGGTTGTCTTGTTCTGCTGGTTATTGATCGGCGGCGGCGCCTGGCGCATGAAAATCAAGGGCGCGAACGGCGCCGCGTCGCCCGGATTGAAATAGGCCGGCAGAACCGGATTACTGGCTCTGACCGCATGACCGTCGAGGATCAACCCGCCCGCCAGGACGGCAAGCGCCGCGGTGCGGATTGCGAACGCCATCCCCAGACTTTGCATTGCATCAGTCTCCCCAACTCCACGACCCGTTGGGCGATTCGGGGGGATCGCCCCAAACCGATCGATCCCGTCAGCTCGTCTGTTGCCTGGACCCATCTGTCACCCTCGGCAAATCACACTAATATGTTCGGCGCCGCCGCAGTTTCTGTTTCACGAACCACCCTTCCAAACGCCAATAGTATGCTGGGCACGCCCATGACGGGAGACGAGATGGGATCGAATTGAGCGAACAGCCTTCGGACTTTTCACCCGACTACGAGCTTTCAGAGCCCGAGACGGCGCAGGTCCGCGACGCCCTTGCCGCGGCCGGGGTGCGAACGCTGCCGTTTGGGTTCGGCTCCGCGCTCGCGGTGGTGAGCGATGTCGATGGCTCTCGCCGAGATCGGTACTATGGCTACGTCGGCCAATTGGTCGATCGGCTGGGTCTGGATTTTGGCGATTCAACCTGGCTACAATGGCAGATCACTAATAGGCGCGGTCGCGGGTTGGGCTTTTTTTCACCGGACCTCAACATGGGGCGCGGCGCCCCGGCGTCGCTAGTGGATGAAACCCGCACCTTTCTGGAAAGCGTCAGCGAATACCACAAGGGAAACATCGATCACTTTCACGCCTTCTATTCCAACGGACCACGGGTCGCCATGTTGCGGACGCCCCGCGCGATAAGCGGCGGGCGTTTGGCGTTCGATGTCGGTCTTTGCCAGAGAGCGCGGCCTTGGAGCTGCGCCCATGTTCGAATTGTCGGGATTTGCGTGGTCGGCAAGATCGGCCATCTGTTGGATATCCGCTCCGTGGCCGTGAAGGCGGCCGACGGAACGGTCACGGACGCCTACCGGCCGACGGCGTTCGCCGCGCCGCCAGACGAGCGCCAGCATCGCCTTTTCACCATCGCCCCGAACGAGAGCGATCCCCTCCCCAGACTGATTCTGACAAAAGCGATCATCGTCGAACTCGGCGCGTCGAGCACGCCAGAGGACGTTGAGAGATTGGTTATTTCAAACACATTCGGAGATACAGTACTTGAACGATTGGATTTCTTGAAAGAGCGTTATAATGTGGAACTCGACTTGATCACGGCGCATTCGGGGCTTCATTTCGGCAATCCCGCCAAAGGCCAATTCGATGACGATCGACTGGAAGAGCGTGTCGCGACATTCCGGGGACTGCTCGAGGCCTACTACGGCACACTGCGAGACGATCAGGGCGATCTGGTTTTCTCGACCGACGCCGATCACCCCCACTCGCTTTGCCGGGTTTTTCCGGCCATTTCCGCCGACCGCGAACTCCGTTTCATCGTGCCGAGACCCGCGTCGGGCGAAGTCGGCTTCGACCCCCTGAACCTGGTCACGCCCTCGCCGACCCGCGCCGGTGGAGGCGTCTATTGGGCGAGGCGGGTGTTTCCGACCCAGGACGGTTCGTCAGCGAAAGACCCTGACGAAGGAACGCCAAAACGCGCCGATTTCACGCGGCGCCTCTCCACCGTGATGACTTCGACGGAACATCAGGCCGGACTTTGCTGGCCGATCTACACCCACCTGGGCGCCGTGCCGAAAGACGCGGCGCCGCTTCCCGTCCCCTATTTCGATGAGGATCCGTTGTTTGAGCTGCAGGACCGGGTGTTCAACGTATCGGGCAGGGTCGCCAGGTCCGCGCGGCTGTGGTTCGCCCGCGCGACGGTGCTCTACGACTACGCCCTGATTCTGCGATCCATCGCTCCCCACGTGAGCCGGCCGGACGCGAATTCGGTCATGATAACGTCCTGGCTCGACGCCTGCCTTGGCAAGATGCTGCCGCGATCGAAGAGCCAGCTCTATGGCCTGACTTTCTATGTCGATGACCCGGCGCGGGCCGAGGTGCGACTGGATGGCGAGCGCCTGGAAACCCTCGTCGTGAACGGCCCCGACGAGACGGGACGCCCCTCGGTCACCATCGCCGAATGCGACCTGCGCCACATCCTGTTCGACCAGCTCGATCCCCTCGCCAACGCCCCGGCTCAAAGTGAACTTTCCCATGGGGGGTGGGCATGGCGGCCGGCGGCGAGCGGCGAGCGGGCGCACGGACGCCTTACGTTCGCTCCAGAACCCGCCGAGGCCGAAGACCCGCGAGTGGCGATGGCGTCATTGAAGATACCCCTGCACGGTTGGACGGCCAGCGGCGCTCAGCTCGTTACGTTCGCGATGCGCCGCGCCGGGGCGACCAGCGTCGCGCTGATCTTCGCCACGCGGACGGGTGGCCGTTTCCTGTTCGGCGATCCGACCTTGGCCGAGGCGGGCGACGAGGCGATCACCGCCGTGGGCGAATTCATCTTCCCGCCCGACGAGGGTGAAGGATGGCGCAGGGTTACCGTGCCCTTCCATGACCTGGCGTGGAGTCCGGCCGCTTCACCCGGCGGCCCGTTGCCCAGCCACCCGCTGGACTCGTTGACCATCCGCTGCGCGGGGGCCCCCGGCGCGGCGGTGGACATAGGCGAGGTTGTCTTCCTGCGTCCGCGGACAACCGCCGGCTCCCCGGACGTTTCAAGGGGATTTTGTCTCGGCGGCCGGCTTCCATCGTTCGGCGGCGGCCAAAGCGTCAAGGCGCTGCGTCGTGACCTCAAGGGAGGTTCGATACGCGAAGCCGCCGTCGATCAGCGAGGATGGTTCTGTTTCGAACGGAGCGAAGGAGGCGTCTATGCGGTCTGGGCCGAGCATGATGGCATAACGGTGTGCGACCGCCGCGGCCGGCTCGTGGAGGTGTGCGCCGACACGATGAACCTGATCCTCGACAGGACCGCCGACCCAGCCGCGTTGACTTGACACCGAGCGAGCGACGGCTCGGACTTTAGTCGCCGTCCGGGTGCAGCAACTTATAGATCACCAGGTTGCTGCCGGTCAGGGTGGATCCGCCATCGACCGCGCCGTCATCCCAGATATCGTAGCCGACGAAATGGTCGATATCTCGCTGATCGGCGATCAAGCTCGCTTCGGCGGCAGAGCAATGCAGCAGATCGACCGTGATGATGATTTGATTGAAGTTCAGTTTTCCGCTGACACCTTTCAAAAAAGCGACGCTTGTGGGGTAGCTCGTCTCCTCGATGCATTGATTCTTGCCGCCCCAAACCAGCAGGTTGATATAGTCGAAGTTGGCCTTGATATCGTCCATGCGGTCAAAGGCGAAACCGTTGAGCGCGGGCGAAGGGCTGTCCCATGGATTGGTATAGAGGTAGGCCTTCAGTCCGTAGCTTCGAATTGTTTGGCCCAGATCGTCCAAAAAGGGGTGCGTCTCGCTTGGCGTGCGGAAATCCTGCACCTCGTAGTCGATGCCGATTCCGTTGGCGGACGTCGATACGGTGGTGGGAATGACCATCTTGTCGATCATCACCATGGCGTTGCCGTCCTGGCTGAGCTGGGTGCAGTAGGCGTCGGGATCGGCATTGACAGTGGCCCAGGGGATCGCGTTGATGCCAACCGCGGTCAATGGCGCCTGCCAGACCGAGGGGCGCGCGCCCATGATGTAGAGGACTTCGGCCTTGGTGGCGGCGTCCGCCCGGGCGACGGTGGTGAATTCGGTCTGACAGTAAAGACCGTTGGCGTCCAGAATGGGCGGATAGAGCGTGTTGGACGCGGCGGGCCGATCGCCCGGGGGAACGTGGGCGCTGTTGGCCCACACGAAAGCCCAGTTATTGCCGCCGGTCCAGGTCGAACGATTCTGGGCGGCGACGTTCTGGGCGACGGAATCGGTGAGCGGCCCATAGGCGTAGTTTGTCTTGTTGCCCTGGTCATCGGCCGGCGGCGGCGAGTGGCGCATGAAGATGATCGGCGCATCCACGTTCGCGTCGGCGGGATTGAAATAGGCCGGCAGAACCGGATTGGAGGCTCGCGCCGCCCGAAGGCCCCCCACCAACGAGGAACCGGCCAGGACCAGCGCCCCGATTGTCGCCAGGCCGGACTTTCCGATCGAAAACATCGAGACATACTCCACGGGCCGCAACGCGAAATTGGCGCGCCACGGGAACGAGACCCACTAAAACTTGCCTAAGTGTGAATTGCGGCAAACCGCGTCAAATGCGGGTGGGGGACGGCCGTCGCGGCGATCCTGTTTGGCGCCGATCAAGAGGCGCCGACCAGATCACCTCTAGTCAACAATTGTTAATGTCCCAGGGCCCCGTGGAAGTTCCAGACAGGCGGACACCTTTTGTGCGACATAATGTCTCAATTGGGTCAAATTTGACACTTCTCACCTGATAGGACACCGCGGAACCTAACGTGGATTCGCCTTGTCAAAACGCCGGCGGGCGACCAGACTGGCGCGGGGGCGAGGGGTTTTTTCACCGCTCGCGACCGGTGGAGGTCTGGACTAGGAGCCTGTCTGGATAATGGTTTTCCGGCGCGCCGGGTTGAACCGTCGGCGGGCGTGCGTTGGACCGGGGAGGCTCATCCTACCGCTCTGGCCAGCTTGAGCAGGTTATGGGCGGTGCAGATG
>JALYTR010000139.1 GCA_030854165.1 Pseudomonadota bacterium
CTTCAACGACCCGGCGTCAAGCCCGGCGGCGTAGTCGCTCTTGTGGGCGTCGGCGTCGCCGGTGGCCGGATCGGCCGGGTCGGATCCGGCGATAACGCCCAGCAGGATGGCCGCGTCCCGGACCGTCAGGGTTATCGGGCCGGCGGTGTCCTGGCTGACGCTGATCGGCACGATATGGGTGCGGGAGACCAGGCCCACGGTGGGCTTCAATCCGACCAAGCCGTTCACCGCCGCCGGACAGGTGATCGAGCCGTCGGTCTCGGTGCCGATGGCGGCGGGGGCGAAGCCGGCCGCCACCGCCGCGGCGCTGCCGGCGCTGGAGCCGCACGGGCTGCGGCGAAGATCGTAGGGATTGAGCGTCTGGCCGCCCACCGCGCTCCAGCCACTGGAGGAATGAGTCGAGCGGAAGTTCGCCCATTCCGAAAGGTTGGTCTTGCCCAGGATCACCGCTCCAGCGTCGCGCAGGCGTTTAACCAGCGGCGCGTCGCGGCCGGTCACATTGTCTTTCAACGCCAGCGATCCGGCCGTGGTCGCCATGGCGTCGACGGTTTCGATATTGTCCTTGATAAGGATGGGAACGCCGTTCAGCGGGCCTCGCCCCGAAGGATCGCGCACCGCTTCATCCCGCGCCTCCGCATCGGTGAGCGCATGTGGATTTAGCGCGATCACGCTCTTGAGATTGGGGCCGGCGCGATCCTTCGCCCTGATCAGGGCTTCATACGCGGTGACCTGCTGCACCGCCGTGTGCCCGTCCGCCCCAAGGTCGCCGGCGTGTCCCGAGGCGGCCGCGAGGGCGAAGGCGGCGAGGAGGGCTGTGGACGTGATCCGGCTCATGCGCCTTCTGTTCATCCGTTGCGCCCGCTTGGCAAGAGCGGGCGGCGTCGCTATCTGCGGCGCGACTTCCCACACATTTCACTTTTGAGGACGCTTAAGCGCCGCCATGGCCGCCCAATATATCTTTCAGATGCAGGGTCTGTCGAAGACCTATCCCGGCGGCAAGAAGGTGTTCGAGAACATCTGGTTGTCCTTCTACCCGGACGCCAAGATCGGCGTGGTGGGCGTCAATGGCTCCGGTAAGTCCACCCTGCTGAAGATCATGGCCGGCATAGACAAGGAGTTCAACGGTGAGGCCAAACCGTTGGAGGGGACGCGAATGGGTTATTTGGAGCAGGAACCCCACCTCGATCCGAGCCTAGATGTGTGGGGCAACGCCATCGCTTGGTGCGCCGAGAAGAAAACCTTCGACGCCTACAACGCCGTGGCCGCCAAGCTGGGCGAGGACTATTCCGACGAACTCATGGAGGAGATGACCGCCCTCCAGGAAAAGATCGACGCCGGCGACCTGTGGGACATCGATTCGAAGATCGAAATGGCCATGGACGCCCTGCGTTGTCCTCCCGACGACGCGCCGGTCAAGAACCTGTCGGGCGGCGAGCGGCGGCGGGTCGCCCTGGCGCGACTGCTGCTCTCGAAGCCCGACATGCTGCTCCTCGACGAGCCCACCAACCATCTGGACGCCGAGTCCGTGGCCTGGCTGCAGCACCACCTGGAGAACTTCCCCGGCTGCGTGATCCTGGTCACCCACGACCGCTATTTCCTCGATCAGGTAACCAAGTGGACGCTGGAACTCGATCGCGGCAAGGGTGTGCCTTACGAAGGAAATTACTCGGGGTGGCTGGAGCAGAAGGAAAAGCGCGTCCGCCAGGAGCAGTCCGAGAGTGAGGCGCGCCAGCGCGCCATGGCCCGCGAACTGGAATGGGTGCGCTCCTCGGCCAAGGCGCGGCAGGCCAAGTCCAAGGCCCGCCTGGCCGCCTACGACGAAATGGTCAACCAGCAGGAACGCGAGAAGCAGAGCTTCGCCACCATCCAGATTCCCCCCGGCCCCCGCCTTGGCCAGGTGGTGATCGAAGTCGAAGGTCTGGAAAAGGAATACGGCGACAAGATTCTCTTCAAGGACCTCACCTTCAAACTGCCGCCCAACGGCATCGTCGGCGTGATCGGCCCCAACGGGGCGGGCAAGTCGACCCTGTTCAAGCTGATCACCGGCCAGGAATCGCCCGACGCCGGCAAGATTCGCCTGGGCGAGACGGTCAAGCTCGCCTACGTCGATCAGAGCCGCGATGACCTCGACGCCGGCAAGACCGTCTGGCAGGTGATCAGCGGCGGCCTGGACGTGATGAAGATCGGCAATCGCGAACTGGTCAGCCGCTCCTACGTCGGCTCGTTCAACTTCAAGGGCGGCGACCAGCAAAAAAAGGTCGGCCAGCTCTCCGGCGGCGAGCGCAACCGTGTCCATCTGGCCAAGACCCTCACCGAGGGGGGCAACGTCATCCTGCTGGACGAACCGACCAACGACCTGGACATCGAGACCCTGCAGAACCTCGAGGACGCCCTCGAACAGTTCGCTGGTTGCGCCGTGGTGATTAGCCACGACCGCTGGTTCCTCGACCGCCTCTGCACCCACATCCTCGCCTTCGAGGGCGACAGCCACGTGGAATGGTTCGAAGGCAATTTCGAAGCCTACGAGGAAGACAAGAAACGGCGGCTAGGGGCGGATTCGCTGATCCCGCACCGGATCAAGTTTCAGAAGTTCGGGAGGTAGGAAGACGAACGCTCGAACCGTTTTGCCGGACGCCTTCGCCTACAAGCCAAACTGCGTGCGTATCGCGCGCTCCACGGCCCCCACGTCAATCTGACTCAGTCGGTCGAGGCAGCCCCTCAGCCTAATTTTGGACGCTGTCGTCATCTGGCTGGCGGTAGCCTTGCGCCGTTCTCCGTTTACCGTAACGTACGCTTCCCCCGGATAGAGGCGCGCGACATTGGTCGTCAGCGGCAAGACCTGAATTCGGTTGAGCGTGGCGTTGGCCGCGTCGTTGCTCACGATCACCGCGGTCCGTGTTTTGCGCGCTTCCCCGCCGCCCGAGGGATCGAAGGCGATCCACCACACTTCGCCGCGCCGAGGCGAGTCAGTCGCCATCGGGGATCGCATCGCCGATGAGCGCCTCGCACCATTCGTTGGCTTCGTCTTCGCCAACGCCGTCCAGGGCCATCTGGCGATAGCCTTCGAGCAAGGCGTCTTCAGTGACCAGCGGCCTCGCCAAATCGTTCAGAAAGCGACTGATACGCCGCCGCCCGACTTTGGACCGGAGGCCGGCGTAGACGTCCTCGTCCACGGTGATCGTCAACTTTTTCAACATGCAATCGAGTTACACGTGTAGTTACACGTAGACAAGGCCAGTTTCCGCTCATTTTACCCGCCGCTGGAGGCTTCTTTGGCGATAGGCGCATACATGCGTTTGAATTGGCGGGCGCCCCGCGCTATCGCAGCGCGACGACAACTCCGAGGAGACCGCCCATGACCGTCATCAACGCCGTGACCGACTATGCGCTGGAGGGCGATGTCGGGATCATCACACTCAATTCACCCCCGGTGAACGCCCTTTCCGCCCAGGTGCGCGACGGGATCGTCGGGGGGATGGAGAAGGCGGTGGGCGATCCGGCGGCCAAGGCGATCGTCCTCATCTGCGCGGGGCGGACCTTCATCGCCGGGGCCGACATAACCGAGTTTGGCGGCCCGATGAAGGGCGCGAGCCTGTTCGCGGTGGAGGACGCCATCGAAGGCGCGCCCAAGCCGGTGATCGCCGCCATCCACGGGACCGCCCTGGGCGGCGGGCTGGAGGTAGCCCTGGCCTGCCACTATCGCGTCGCCGTTCCCTCGGCGAAGTGCGGCCTGCCAGAGGTGGCGCTGGGCCTGCTCCCCGGGGCCGGCGGCACCCAGCGCCTGCCGCGCATCGTGGGGGTGACGAAGGCGCTGGAGATGGTCGCCACCGGCCAGCACGTCCCAGCCAAGCAATGCCTGGACATGGGCCTCGTCGACGAGATCGTCCCGGAGGGTGAGTTGCGCGCCGGCGCCCTCGCCTTCGCCCGCAAGGTGGTCGCCGAGGGCCGGCCGCTGAAGAAGGTTCGCGACCTCAACGACAAGGTGGAAACAGCCCGCGGCCACCCCGAAATCTTCGCCGAATTCCGCAAAGCCAACGCCCGCAAATTCCGCGGCTTCCTCGCCCCCGAATACAATATCCGCTGCATCGAAGCGGCGGTGAACGAGCCGTTCGAGGAAGGCCTCAAGACCGAGCGCAAGCTGTTCATGGAGCTGATGACCGGCCCGCAAAGCGCCGCCCAGCGCTACGCCTTCTTTGCCGAACGCCAGGCGGCCAAGATCCCGGATGTGCCGGACGACACGCCACTGATCCCCATCGCCAGCGTCGGCGTCCTGGGCGCCGGCACCATGGGCGGCGGCATCGCCATGAACTTCGCGAGCGCCGGCATCCCCGTGACCATTGTGGAGCTCAAGCAGGACGCCCTGGATCGGGGCCTCGCCACCATCCGCAAGAACTATGAACGCACCGCGGCGCGCGGCGGGATCACCGCCGCCGACGTCGAACGGCGCGTGGGCCTGATCACCGGCTCGCTCGACATGAACGCCTTCAAGGACGCCGACCTGGTCATCGAGGCGGTGTTCGAGCGCATGGACATCAAGAAGGACGTGTTCGCCAAGCTCGACGCGATCTGCAAGAGTGGCGCGATTCTGGCCACCAACACCTCGTACCTGAACATCGACGAGATCGCCTCGGTGACGAAACGGCCGGAGTCGGTGATCGGCCTGCACTTCTTCTCGCCGGCCAACGTCATGAAATTGCTGGAGGTCATCCGCGCCGAACACACGGCCAACAGCGTCATCGCGACGGCCATGAAGCTCGCCAAGAAGATCGGCAAAATCGCCGTTCTGGTCCGCGTCACCCCGGGGTTCGTGGGCAACCGCATGCTCGCCCAGCGCCAGCGCGAGGCGCAGAAGCTGGTGATGGAGGGCGCCATGCCCTGGGACGTCGATCGCGTCCTCTACGACTTCGGCTTCCCCATGGGGCCCTTCGCCATGAGCGACCTGGCGGGCCTGGACATCGGCTGGGTGAGGGAGGCTTCCAAGGGCGAAACCGTCCGCGACGTCCTCTGCGAAATGGATCGCCGCGGCCAGAAGACCGGGGCCGGCTATTACGACTACGACGAGAACCGTATCGCCCATCCCTCGCCGGTGACCGAGAAGATCATCAAGGATTTCGCCGCCAAGTCGGGGGTCAAACCGCGCCAGATTTCCGACGAGGAGATCCTCGAGAGGTGCGTCTATCCGATGATCAACGAGGGAGCGAAAATCCTCGAGGAGGGCAAGGCGATCCGCGCCTCCGACATCGACGTGGTGTGGGAGAACGGCTACGGCTGGCCGGTCTATCGCGGCGGCCCGATGTTCTTTGGCGATCAGATCGGCCTGGACAAGGTTCTCGCCAAGATGAAGTCTTTCCAGGCCCAGATGGGCGACGTCTTCAAGCCGTCCGCCCTGCTGGAGCGGCTGGTCGCCGAAGGCAAGCGCTTCCAGAGTCTCTAGCAACCGGCGCCGTTGACGGCGGCGTCCGAGGGACTAAACTCACTTCCCATCAAGGGAGGGGTTCCTCATGCGCAAAATCCTCGCCGCCACTCTGGCGCTCGGTCTCGCCGCTTCGCTGGCGACGCCCGCCTTCGCTCAGTACGGCATGGACAAGAAAGGGCCGAAGAACGCCGCGACGCCGGATCTTCCGCGCTGCGATCGACCGCTGGGCCGGGCCGCCATTCAGGAACCGGCCACCCGTTGGTGGGAGGGTCTGGGCCTTTCCAACCCGGAGGCCCTTCTCAAGCTCTTTGCTTTGCGTTCGGGCTGTCTGCGCATCGTCGACCGCAACGGCGGCCTCGCCATGCGCAACCAGGAATCGGCCCTCAACAGCTCGGGCGACCTGCAGCGCGGCTCCAACCTGGGCCACGGCCAGATCGCCGTGGCGGACTATTTCATCATTCCCGACATCGCCAACTCCAACCGCAATTCGGGCGGGAGCAACATCGGCGCAGTGGCCGGCAGCTTCCTGCCGGGGGGCTTCGGGGCCCTGGCCGGCGGATTGCGGGTGAAGAAGTCGGAGGCGCACACCCTGCTTACCCTGGAGGACGCCCGCACCACCGAGCAACTCTACATCGCCGAGGGCGTCGCTCAGAAGAGCGACGTGTCGTTCGGCGGCGGCGGCGGATTCGGCGGCTGGAGCGGGTTCGGGGCCCTGGCCGGCAGCGGCTACACCGACACCGATATCGGCAAGGTGATCAGCGCCGCCTATTTCAACGCCTTCGTCGATCTGGTCCACTACATGCAAGGCCAGCAGCCCGGCGCGTCGGCCGCCGCCGCCCCGGCCGCCAGCCAGCGGACCACCGCCCCGGTCCAGGTCCGCGC
>JALYTR010000140.1 GCA_030854165.1 Pseudomonadota bacterium
TGGGAGGGGGCGAACCTCGGCCACACCCGCCTGGCGGTGGATCATCTGGGCGGCGCGGTGGGCGAGGAGGTGGAACGCCGCCACGCCGCCGCCGCCCTGTCCTACCTGGCCCTGGAGCGCAACTTCGTCGATCTGGGCGACTCGGATGGCGCGTCATGGGCCTACCTGCGCCGCCGCCGGATGCAGAAGCGCGCCCAGGCCGACAACGCCCGCGCCGCCCTGAAAGCCCGCGATCTGGCCGCCGCGGCGTCCAGCGGCGCGGTCTTCCTCGGCGATCAGGCCGTGGAATGGATCTGCGACTACGGCGAGAGCCTTGGACGGGTCTTCCTCGCCCTGGCCGCCGTCTATGTCGGCTTCACCCCCTCTACGACGTGACCGGCGCGGTGGAGCGGATCGCGCTCACGCCCGGCGCGGCGCCGAAGGTCACCCACGACATCGGCGACCTGGCCGCCTTCAGCCTGATGGCGATGACCACCTCGGGGAGCGCCTCTTCGGCTTCGGCCAACCTCGTGGGGGCCAATGTGTCGGTGGCCCTGCTCACCGGCCTGCAGGCCCTGCTGGGCATCTTCCTCACCGGCCTCCTCGGCTTCGTCGCCGGCGCCCGGATCCGGCGGTAGGGCGGCGGATACGAAGACACGCCGCCGGCTTTGCCTTATGGTTGGCCGGCTCGTCCGATGTCTTGCCAGAGCCGCGCCCTTCATGCCGCATCGATCGTCGTCTCCGCCCCGCCCCAAGATGCGCGCTCGGGCGATCGTGGCCCTGGCCGGGGCCTGCCTGGTCTTGCCGGCCGCCGGCGCCGACGCGGGCGGTCATGGAGGCGGTCACGGCGGGGGCCGTGGGGGAGGCGGCGGCCGGGGCGGGTATATCGTCGGCGCTCCGGCGGCGCCGGGCGTCCCCGCTCTGCCCAACAACGACGCCGTCATGCAAATCGAGGGCGAACTGGCCGATGCGCGCAACCGCACCATCGAGCTGACCGCCTGGATCGTCGGCCTGGGCGCCCTCCAGGCGATCATCTTCGCCGCCGCCCTGATCGCCGCGGCGCGGGCGGTGAAGAAAGCGGAGACCGCCGTCAGGTTCCTCCCCCTGCTCGAGCGCGCCTGGCTCTTTCTCGACCCTGACATCGTCATGACCCAGGGCGACCATCGCGGTCCTCGCGGCGGTCTCAGGGTGCGCTTCGATATCGGCTTGAAAAACCACGGTCGCACCCCCGCCTTCATCCGCTGGCTCAATATCCGCCATCAGTATCTGCCCGGCCCTCCCGATGACGTCTACGAGGATTCCGGGCCCGGCGAGGGCCTCGTCATCGGGGCCGGCGAGGCCCTGCGCTTCGACCATCACGAGATGATCGTGCCCGGCGTCGACTGGGACAAGTCCGAGGCCGGCGACGGGGCCATCTATATCCACGGCCGCCTGGTCTATGCGGACATCTTCAAGGCCCAGCACGAAACCTTCTTCTGTTGGCGCTACGATCCGACCCGCGGCGCCTTCGCCATCGCCGAGACGCCGATCCTCAACCGGTTCGACTAGGATTGTCAGCGGCCGACAGGCCAAAATCACGCGTTGAGCATGATGCAGCCTGGGGGTTACGATCAACGGCTGGGATTGTCGGATTGCAAAAGATGAACCACGAAGCCCACCAAGCGCACGAAGATTTCACCAAGATCATTGAGACTGCGGCCCGCACTCTGGTCGATGCGGGATTGAAAGTTCATCGAGCGCTCGGACCGGGATTGTTGGAATCGGCCTATGAGCATTGCTTGGCTCACGAGCTTCGCGCGCGCGGCGTTGAATTTCAAAGTCCAATTGTTTAAGCAGGGCCTGAAGCGCTTTGTGCGCTGACTCTTTGAGCTTTGCGCCTTCGTGGTTGAATCTTTTTCGCGTGCGTCGGACGACGCCGAGAGCGAGTCACGCTGAGCGGCCTAGAGCAAGAGGGTTTAAGGCGGAATCGCCTTAAAGCTGAATCTTGCTCTAGATTCAAAGTGTAGAGCTTGATTCAGGCTTCGCATGCGAAGCCATCAAGCTCTGGCGCCCGTCGCCGCGGTGCGCCGAACGTGCTAGACGCGCACGGATGATCACCCGCGAACCCCTCCTCAAGCCCGTCGCCATCGCCGATCTGCGGCCGACCCAGATCACCCTGGGCTTCCACGAGGTCGATCAGAAGCGCCGCCAATGGCGCGGCAAGAGCGGCGACGACGGCGACGCCTTTCTGGGTCGCCACATGATCCCCTCGGTCCTGGGCCCCAAGGCGCGCCACTACATCATCGACAACCACCATCTCGCCCGCGCCCTGCATGAAGAGGGGGTGAAGGAGGTTCTGGTCACCGTGGCGGCCGATCTTTCGGCCCTGTCCAAGTCGTCGTTCTGGACCTTTTTGGATAACCGCGCCTGGTGCCACCCCTATGACGTCGAAGGCCGCCGCATCGACTTTGCCGCCATTCCCACTTCCATCGACAAGCTGCGCGACGATCCTTTCCGCAGCCTGGCCGGCGATCTTCGCCACGCCGGCGGCTACGCCAAGGACCTCTCGCCCTTCGCCGAATTCCTGTGGGCCGATTTCCTGCGGGGGCGCTTCAAGCGCAAGGCGGTGGAAAAGGATTTCGCGAGAGCCCTGAAGAAGGCGCTCGCCCTGGCCAAGAGCCCCGCCGCCACCTTCCTCCCCGGCTGGTGCGGCCCCGACCCGATCGACTAGGGACCTCCGGCCGTCGCGCTAGGCGCTGACCACCCCGGGCTTCGCCAGCATCGGCTCGGGCGCCCGCCAGGCGTCGTGCGTCATGCTCGCGGCCCCTCCCGCCCCCCCGCCGAGGCTGGCCGCCGCGGCGACGAACGTGTGGTGCGAGGCTGCGGCCTTGGCGACGTCGAAGACGCTGGTCCCGCCAAAGCCGTCGCTTTTGGCCTTGAACACCACCCCCAGATAGTTGCCTTGCAGGGCGATATGCGAGGTGTGGGTTCCGTCGGTGACGGTGAGCGTCCCGCGCTGGGCTGTCCCGCTGTAGGTGGCCTCCCCGGCGCCCACGAAGGCGATGTCGCGAAGATCCAGGACCGTGTGGACGTTGTGGGCGAAATTGACGATGGATCCGGCGTAGGTTTGAGACTGCTCCAGGAGCAGAAGCCCCGAGGCCGAGGCTGGGCCGCTAGTTCCGTTGAAGATCACTTTCTCGGAAAAGCTCGATTTGAAGATGAGCCGCCCGCCGTTGATCACCGCGACGCCATTGCCGCTGACCGCGCCATCGACAACCAAGGTCGACGCCGACACGGCTTTGAGTTCGCCGGTGTTGTCGATCGCGCTCTTGACGACCAGGCCGCCCGCCGCGCTCGCTTCGATCAGGCCGACGTTGATGACGGTGTTGGCGCCGGTGTCGACGATCATCGGTCCTGTGACATTGGCGTTGATGATTCCCTTGGCTTCGTTCACCAGAGTGAAGGCCGGAGAACCCTCCAAGCCGCCCAGATTCAGCGTTCCGTTGATATTGTTGTCCACATTGGTGAAGGTCGTCGCCTGCCGCGCATAGACGGTCTCCACCCCGTGGAAGTTGGCGAAGGTCATCTGACCGCCGCCGGTGAAGGCCACGCCCGCCGCGCCGATCTCCAAACTGCCCAAGTCAGGCAGAACGATTGTGCCGGTATTGTTGATCGTTCCCTGAACCGTGGTCTGGCCTCCACTGCCCATGATACGCAGCGTCCCCCGATTGTTTACGACCGATGTCGCGCCATCGAGCACGCCGTCGTGCATTGTCATAATGCTTCCGCCCACGGTCTCGAGCGTGCCGCCGATGACGTTGCTGAGTTCGACGGACCCTCCATCGGCCAGGATGACGCCGCCGCCGGAGCCATCGACCGTATCGAGGTTGACAACCCCGCCGTTGGTCGCCTCGATCAAGCCATCGTTTGCAATGGTTCCGTTGACGATCAAACCCCCTCCGGTCGCGCGGTTGGCGTCGATGACTCCCTTGGCCCCGTTGATCAACAGCGAATTTACGTAGATCACGCCCGCGCCGGCGATGGTGTTGTCGATGTTGGTCAGGCTGGCTTTCGTCGAGCCGTACAAGACCGCGTCCCAGTGTTGCCGCCCGTACCCGTGGCCGCCGCCAATGCTATCGTTCCGCCGCCGCTCAAGGCGCCGCCACCGATGCCGATGGCGATTTCGGGAGAGGTCTGGCCTATTTGCCCGAGGGCCTCGATCGTCCCGGCATTGTCTATCACACCGCCGACGCTGAAGGTTCCGCCATTGACCACCGAGGTCAGCCCGGCGTTCACGCCGGCGCCCGTACCGCCCGTCGCCGTGAAGGCGCCCCCGGTTATGGCCAGAGTCGCGTTGGCGGCGGTTTGGATGCTGGAAACGGTCTCGCTGACCGACGAGGTGACGGTGAAGGCGCCCCCCGACGCATCGAGGATGGCGTCGTCGCTGGCTCCCGGAACCACGCCGCCGCTCCAGTCGGCTCCGTTGCTGAAGACATCGCTGATCGGATTGGTCCAGTGAATCTGCGTCATCAAGCATCCCCCCGCCATCTGGCCGCCGCCGCGCGACACCAGGGCTCTTGCATTCACGCACACTTTGCCCGCCATTCAAAGTTGGTTGGATAGACGCGTCGGACTCAAAAGTCTGGCGAGCCTGCCGGCCACTTGGGCGTCGCGCGCGGGCGTGGCGGAATTGGCAGTCGCGCCGGATTCAAAAGCAGAAAGGAAGATCGCCATGTCCGCCTCCATGGGCCTCACCCCCGCCGTCAAGGCCTATGTCCAGCACTGGGGGGTGCGCGAGCATCCCACCCTGGCCCGTTGCCGCGCCGACACCGCCGGCGACGCGCGCGCCCGCATGCAGATCAGCCCCGAGCAGGGCGCCCTGATGCAGGTGCTGGCCCGGGCCATCGGCGCCCGCCGCGCCCTGGAGGTGGGCGTCTTCACCGGCTATTCCTCCACCGCCGTCGCCCTGGCCATGAAGGCCATGCATGGCGCGGCCGCCGAGTTCGTCGCCTGCGACCTGTCGGCGGATTTCATCGGCCGCGCCCGCGGCTACTGGCGCGACGCCGGCGTGGAGGATGTCATCGCCGTGCGCCTGGGGCCGGCCGCCCAGAGCCTGGAAGGCCTGATCGACGAAGGCCGCGCCGGCGCCTTCGACCTGATGTTCATCGACGCCGACAAGACCGGCTACGACGCCTACTACGAACTGGGCCTCACCCTGCTGCGCCCCGCCGGCCTGATGCTCATAGACAACATGCTGTGGAGCGGCGCCGTCGCCGACCTTGCCGACACCGCCGCCGATACGCTTGCCCTGCGCGCCCTGGCCGCCAAGATCCACGCCGACGACCGCGTCGATATGACCCTCGCCACCGTCGGCGACGGACTCTCCATCGTCGTCAAGCGCTAGAGGCCTGCCGGCGCCCCGCCATCCGCCGCGCGATCAGGGCGATGGCCCACGCCGCGGCGAGGAGGGCGAAGATCCACTGGTTGCCGTCCTGGGCGGCGTACATGGAGGCGGCGGGGGTGAGGACGGGCGCGAGGACCATGATCGCCAGGACGACGAGGCGGAAGCGGAGCGGCATGGTGGCCTTCATCAGTCCCGGGGCCAGGAAAGCGGCGTAGCCGTACACCAGGGCGTTGGCCACGCCGATGGCGCCCATCAGCGCGAGGTAGAAGATCAGCGCCGCTCCGTTCGCCCCGGCGGCGTAGATCATGTTGGTAACAACCGGGACCAGGGTGATCATGGCGAGGAACAGGAAGTTCAGCGCCGTCAGGACAAGATCGGCGCGCGCCAGACGCGAAAAGATCCGCCGGTGGCTCATCCAGAAGATGGCGATCACCGCGAAACTGACCAGATAGGCCGCGAACGGGCGCCACATGGCCGCCCACACGCCGGCCAGCGAAATGTCCAGATGCGCCGGCGCCCGCAGCTCCAGGGTCAAGAGGGTGATGGCGAACACCCCGTCCGACAGCATGATCACCCGTTCGAGATTGTAGTCCCTGATTCCCCGCGCATGGTCTTCCATCAGATCCATCGACATGGCCTGCCTCCCTTCAGTTCCGCTGGCGCCTCTTCTATCGGAATTGTGGACGGGCTAGGAGGGATCGGGGCTCGAAGAAATCCAAGGGGGATCACACCGTGAAACTCATCGCCGCCGTATCGCTCGTCGCCGCGCTCGCCGCGTCGCCATGCTTGGCTGCTCCGCCGCCGGCCCAGACGCCCGCGCCGGCCACCATCAGCGCGCCCGCCGTCGCCGAGGCGGTGGCCAAGGTGCAGGCCCTGGCCAGCCAGGCCATCGCCGCCCACGCGGTTCCCGGC
>JALYTR010000141.1 GCA_030854165.1 Pseudomonadota bacterium
GGCGCGAGCGCTCGCGCGGGCCGGGAGCTGGAGCGGCGCCCATGTCTGACGCCAGGGACTATTTTTTCCGCGAGCGGTACCGAGGTCTGGATCTGATCGCCGGACTGCCTCAAGTCATTCGTCAGAATGTTGAGATGGCCATCGCATCGTTGCGGGCCAGCGGCGAGCATCCCGACTCGACACCTGCGGATTTTTCTCAGGAATTGTTATTTTCCACTGACGTCAAATGCCTGGACGACTACCTGGCGGGGGAAGTAAAATTTCCCTATTACAATAGAGTTGGCGGCGAAGCGTTCTGGCGCAGTCAGCGAACGCAAGCGCCTTACATTGAACGATTGGTTCAACTCTATCCCGACCTTGACGTTGAACTTGTTGAGCAGCTTTGGCTTGAGCGGGGAAGAGGGATGCCGGGCGCCATGCCCGCTCCGGGCGAGACGAAGACCAGATGGCGGTCGCTGGGCGAACTGACGCCGGGGCTCATTCCACCGGGCGTACCCGCGGGCCCCTATGCGGCCGCGATCATCACGCCAAGATGCGGCGTCGGCGGCGCCGAAAAGGTCATGCGTGAGATGGCCGCCTCCCTTGAGCGCTTGACCGGCCTGCCGTCACTCATCGTCGTGGCGGATACCACGGTGGACCCCGCCGATCTCCCCACCGGGGCGATCTGCTTACCGAATATGAGTGTTCACGGCAGGCCATTCCTGCGCAATCCCAATCTGGTTCGCGCCAGCGTCCTTAAGGATCTGTTGGTGCAAATTGGCGTGTCTCGCGTCATCTCCATGAACAGCTTCGTGGGCAATATTCTGGTTGAGACAGGGACTTTGCAAGCGCTTGGCGTGAAGACCGCGGCCGCCATGTTCTGTGTCGCGGTCGGCCCCGGCGGCGCGATCGAGGGTTTTATCCGCATGGCGGACTGGTTGATCGATGCTGGCGCGGTGATGTTCACCGACAACGATCATATCGCCCGGATGCTGGCGAAGGGAAACTTTTACGATGACACCGTTGTTCTCTCGTTGCCAGAGACCGTCTCGACCGAATCGGCCCCCAAAGGGAACCATATCCTTTGGGCGGGCAGAATGGACAGCCAGAAACGTCCCGACCTCTTGCTCGATATCGCCGCACAAAGTCCCCATATTACCTATGAGGCGTGCGGGACGCCGTTGCTATTGGACAGCGATGTACTGGAGGCGATTATCAGGCAGCCGAACATCAACTATCGCGGAGGATTTGAGTCCTTCGCGGCGATTGATTTGTCCAACATCGCCTGTTTGCTTTACACCAGCCGCTACGATGGGACGCCGAATATTCTGCTCGAAGCCATGGCTCGCGGCCTCCCATGCGTCGCCTCGGCCGTGGGAGGCATTCCCGATCTGATGGCCGACGGACGCGGTGTGCTGATCGATGCCGAAGCGCCGGCAAAAGCCTACATCGCGGCGCTTGACGGGCTGCTGAGCAATCCGGCGCTCGGAGAGGAAATGATCGTCCGCTCCCGCGAACATATCCGGCGACACCACAACGCCGAGGTTTTCGATCAAGGCGTTGCCAGACTGTTTTCGGCCCTTTAGCAGGCTGTTGAAAAAGTTGCGGTTGGAGGAGGATTTCGGCGAGTTTGGCCCGTTTGAAGAAACCTGGTGTAAACGTCACCATTGAAAACGTTGGATTTTCGTCATCGGTCGGAGCGCAATCATTACCTTCGCGGGGGTCAAAAATCCTTTTTCAACATCCTGCTAGGTTTGGTTGAGGACGGTCGAGGGTCGTCCAGGGCGCCCTTTTCTAGAGTGAGCGGGCGGTCGCCGGGCACTTGCTCTGCTCCTCGAGAAACCGCGCCTCCCATCGCTCGTTCAACTCCGACGCCTGGCGCTCCATGGCCGGGTTGGCGAAGAAACGCGGGTCGGTGATTGGCGGACCGTCGAGCCCAACATAGGCGGCCACGGTCGCGGTCACTCCCGCGGGATCGGCGGCGAGATCCTCGTAGAGAATTCGCAGCGGGTCGATGCCGAACAGCTGAAACACCTCTTCCCACACCCTCCCCTGGTTGGCGATCGAGCCCATCTCCTGCGCGATGGCCGCCGGGTCGAAGTCATCGTCGGTCAAGTCCTTCTTTATCGCCTCGAAAGACCGCCACGACTTGCTCTCCTTCGCGATGACAAAGGAAATGGCCTGTTTCAGCGTGTCCTCTCTGGATAGATGAACGAATTTCCAAGCCTCGATGCGGGCGGGAAATTCTCCGGCCAGGATAAGCGTGGCCAAGCTGCCGAAGCCTCCCTTGAACCCGAATATTCCATTGACCGCGTTTTCCTCGAGGTGGCGTTCGCAATAATCCTGCAGACCTGACAGGTGATTTCTTTTGCAAATGTTGAATATCCGCGTCTCCAGGAAACCTTCGGTAATGACCGCTCCGTGTCGCAACATTTGTTCGGCCAGATAATAGCTGCCCGTCCTGCCGCCGATGCATGCGACCGCGATGCCCTGCTTCAACGATCGAAATGGATTGGCGTCGAAGTCGATGCTTATCTCCTTTGAAATGGCCTCCGAAATCCATTTGACGCGGTGGTCGTAGCGCCTTCTCATCTCCGTCAGATCGATCGACGAGCTTGCCTGGTCGCGGTCACTTCGGGCATGAAACTTCGCCACGGCGTCGGCGAGAAGCGGTTGGAAGGATTCGCTGACCGCTTGCAACGAATGTTCACGGGCCAGCTTGCGTTTTTGCCTCGCCACTCTTTGGGCCCGAACTTCGGGGTCGGCGGCAAGGCGCCGCAGAACCTGCGCGCCATGGCCGGGACCGCGATAGACCTGATCGGGCCAAAGGATGTTGGCGGCGTCCGTGCCCTCCCTGGCGAGGACCGGAATCCCCTCGGCCACCGCCATGGCCATCCCCATGTTGCCCCCGCCCAATGTCGGCAGATGCATATAGATTTGGCAATGCTGATAGATGGCCCGCAGGTCGCTCACCACAGGCAGAAGCCTTATCCGATCGGCGATGCCCGGCGGCAGGTAAGGCGCGATTACCTGGGCGAAGGCCTCGGGATCTTCGATGGCGACCAGAAGCCATACGGCCTGGAGGTGTTCCTCGAGGAAGGCGATCACGAACTTCAACCCCGCGGCGTCGTCCCGCATCAGGCCGGTCTCAAGACGGCCGAGGGTCAGCACCGTGACGATGCGCAGCGGCGAGTCCGGGCCCAGTTCACTCGGGGCGATGGAGGATTCGCGGGGGAAGGGAATGAGTGGCACCTTGTGGCTCCGCCACTTGGCCGGCGTCGGCTTGGCGGAGAAGTCGGTGCTGTAGCCGTGGGCCAGCACGAGGTCGGCATAGGGCGGTTCGGGATTGACCTGATTCATCTGCACCGCGACCATCGCCGCGCGCGGATGCAGGAGCAGAGGCAGCAGCCGGGCGCGGAAAATCCCCTGATGATCGAAGACGATATCAGGATCGAAGTCCCGCACCGCGGCCACCGACCGCGCATAGGGCCGGACCGGACCGACCCGCTCGGGCGTGATGAAGCGAACCTTGGGAACGGGCGCCCCGGCCAGTTCCTCGATCTCGGCCCGCCACCCCAGTTCGTGCTCCGGCCCCAGTTCAGTGGCCGCCAAGAAGGGATTTTCCGGCGCGGTTTCCTGGCTCGCCATCACGCACACCGCCTCGACACCTGGATTGAGCGCCAGGGCCGCGGCATAGGTGCAAACTTGGCGCGTGTGGGCGAACATTCGGCCACGCGGGGGCAGGTGATCGATCAGCAGCAGGACGCGCTTTCCACCCTCGGTCGCCGTTTGCGTCCGTTTCGGAAGCTCGAAATGTCGCAGCAGGGCGCGCTCGAGACGTTCGACCAGAATGCTGATGTTTGACCGCATCCGTGGCTTGAGCCCCACGTCCAGCTGATGGTGAAAGCCCTTGCCGTCCACATAGGCGAGCAGCCTGTTGCGCAGATGTTGCGCCGCGATGGCCTCGCCGTGAATCTCCGCGCCCGCGACGGCCTCTCGAAAGTGGTCGGCTGCGCCTTTGGCCAGGGCGTCGATCCCCTCCAGGGCGCCGTCGATCGTCTCCTTAAGCTCGGCGAAGCTGGTCGGGGCGGTCATCAAAGAGGACTCTTCCTCGCGTCAAGGCGGGTTGCCGTCGCGGACGCGGCGACACAATCATGAAGCCGGAAGGCCGGGCCGCTCATCCTTCATCGGCGATGGGCGGTGTTCATGCCTCGGCGATCGCTTTGGATCAAGCGGCGATTGCCCCCGCCGACGGCGCGCGGCCTTGGCGAAAACCAGGCGCCGGCGATCGCGGCCTTCATGAAGGGGCGTCAATCACCGTCCAGCGACGGACGCGCCGGATAGCCGAAAGTGGCGAAGTCCGACGCATAGATCTCGCGGATGAGGTCGCATTCCTCGCCGCCGAGAAGTTCGCCCAGCCGCTGTTTCGCGTGGGTGATATCGCTGGGGCGAGGGGCGGGAATGGCCGCGTCTTCGAGACCCAGGCGACCCATGACCCGCCGCAGGTCGGCATCGAAAGTTTCGTATCTGACGATGTCATCGTAGATAAGACGATCGCTGAACGTCAGATCGCTCATCGCTCGGCAATGTATATCCCGCTCGAGCGGCGTTTGGGCCGCGACGACGCGCAGAAACATCAGAAGAGATACATCGCCCCCTTCGCCGAAAGACTGGCCAAGATAAGAGTCACGCCGATGATTGACAATCCTGTCGAGGTAGCAAGACACCGCCCGTTCGAACGGGTTGCGCACCGAGGTGAAGCGGAACGTCGCGCCGCCGGCCAGCATGAGCGCGCGGTCCCGCTTGGCGAGATCACCCCATTTGATTTCGCGATCCTTCCAGGTGTTGTGGATGGATGGATTGCTGAAACGGTAGTCCTGGCTTTCCGGATCGAGCAGGCCGGTCGCCCCGCCCATGACCGTCTTGATGGTGGTGCAACCGGTTTTCGGAACCGAGACATAGAGCGCTGTCCGATCGGGTGTGAAGATGAGCCGGCGATCGAGGCTTGCCGGCGCCTCACCAAGTCGCGATGGGGACCTATTGACCATGCGGCGGTGCATAGCATGGGAGGGCGCGGCGCTAGCCGAATTCAGTCCGCTCACCTAGGGTGTCCCATTGCACCGGTCGGACTTAGGTTCGACCAGCGCCCGCGCGCTTGAGGGGGTAACGTGATCTATCTGCACATCGGCCGCAACAAGACCGGGACGACCACGCTGCAGGCCTTTCTTGGCAGAAATCGGCGCGCGCTGGCCAAGGCCGGCCTCAACTATCCCAGGCCGCTCTTTCGCGGTCGGGCCCATCATGACATTGCCCTGGCCCTGACGCCCGAACGCTTGCGCAGGATGAGCGACGAGGCCAGGTCGGCCGCGACGGCCGAACTCGAACACATCCGGGCGCTGGTGGCCACGAATGACAACCTGATCATATCGAGCGAAATGTTCCAGCAGGCCAATCCAGACCTGGTGGCGGCGGTGTTTCCACCGGAGAAGACGCGAGTTATCGTCTATATTCGCGAGCAATTGGATTATATGATATCAGCCTATACGCAAAGAATTCAGACAACCGTCGACCGTCAGCCTTTCGTAAATTTCGCTATCAAGTTCGATCCCGATTACTTGTATTTTCTGGATGCTTGGGCGCGCGCTTTCGGGAGTGACAACTTCGATGTGCGAATCTACGACAGGTCGTGTTTGGAGGGCAATGACATTCGCATGGATTTTCTGTCCGCGATCGGCCTCGATCCGAAACTGTTCGATTTCGGCGCCGGCGGCAAGCAACAGGGCAATCCCACCATCGGCCCGGAACTCGTCGAGTTCAAAGGCGCGCTCAATGCTCTGGCCCCGGAGCCAGTGCATCGCGAATTTCTGATATTCGACCTTCTGGCGGAACTGGCCCCCAGGTTCCCGCGACTACAAACGAGCTCGCGCTTCGCGGTTCTGTTCAGAGATCGTTTCCGGGCGTCGAATCGCGCCGTTCGCCAGCGCTATCTGGGCTCGAAATTATTTCCCAAGCATCAGATCGAAGGGCCTCCGACCCGCGTGAACCGCGACGAGGCCATCGATACCAGTCTGCGGGCTTTGCGCGAGATCGCGCCACGGGCGTACGACGGCCTCGCGAACTATCTGGAAAAGGCCGAGGTCGCCAAGCTCGAACTCATGCTCCCCGACGACTGGCCAAGCGCCGAGGCCGAACTCGAATAGGCGATCGCGCCGCGGCGACCGGTCGATGCGGTATCAATCGCGCCCCGCCGGAATGGCGACGCCGGGTCGTGCCGCGCCGACGCGATATGAC